>JAEUVP010000234.1 GCA_016786805.1 Chitinophagaceae bacterium
ATGAAAAGATGTAATTTCAGGTTGGCCCTGTAACTTTTTTCAATTGTTCTTCGTAGAAACCCAAAAACCAACATATGAGAAAATTAATGCTCTCTTTTTTTGCTATCAGCCTCACTTGTATTGTAGCTGCTCAACAAGACACCACCCTGCAGCAATATACGGGCAAGTATAAATTCCCTGAAGGAAGTGTGGTAACAGAAGTTACTGTTGCCATTGAAAATGGGGTACTTCTGGCCAATTCACCGATGGGCAGCTCGGAACTAAAAAAGACCGAAGCTGATGTTTTCGAGATCGTTGCCTATGGAGGTACCGCCACCTTCAAAAGAACCGAAGGAAAGGTATCCGGTGTGCAGATGATCGTGGGAGATATGATACTGGAGGGAACAAAGCAAGAAACGACTGTCAGTCTTTCTGGTGTTTGCTGTTATTTGCAGCGTATTTCTGGCAAATAGTTGACCCATTTATATCATTTAGCCTCTTGTATTTAAACGATTTAAGAAGGTTAATGCCGCTTATATATTTTTTTGGCCATTCACTTACCAACATGCTATTTTCGTGCAGCAAAATTTAACAGGAATTTGTCTTTAAACACCTGTTGGATTTTTTGACATCTGTCGATGTCTCCAATAAGCCTTATAAAAAACCAACATTTCAAAAGCTAAAAGGCGCTAATTTTTTATTTTAAATCAAAACACATGAGGAAATTGACTCTGCTTCTGCTGGGGGTTTTGTTGTTTGCAGGCCAGGCCATGGCGCAACGAACCATTACCGGCAAGGTTACCGATGATAAGGGTAACCCGCTCCCCAACGTTTCTGTAGTTGTAAAAGGTACCACCGCCGGTACCACCACCAAAGCTGATGGAAGTTATTCATTGGCTGTTCCTTCCAATGCAAGGACGCTGGTGTTTTCATCGGTTGATATGGCAACACAGGAAATGAATATCACCAACAATTCTACTATTTCAGTTACCATGTCTACTCAGGCCAAGAATATGGATGAGGTTATCGTTGTAGCATATGGAACGGTTAAAAAAGGAGAGTATACCGGATCTTCTGCACAGATCAATGCAAAAGAGATCGAAAACAGGCCAATAACCAATGTGGCGAATGCATTGGTAGGTTCTGCACCGGGTATTCAAACGACGACGGCCAGTGGCCAGCCAGGTTCAAGCCCGGCTATCCGGCTAAGAGGTTTTGGTTCTATCAATGCTTCCAGTGCCCCTTTGATTGTGGTTGATGGAGCTCCTTATGTAGGCGGTCTTGCTAATATCAACCCTGATGATGTGGAATCCGTTTCTACTTTAAAAGATGCATCTGCTGCGGCTCTTTATGGTTCAAGGGGTGGTAATGGTGTGATCCAAATCACAACAAAAAAAGGGAAGAAAAACAGGAACACACTTGGATTTAAAATGTCTCACGGTTTTACCTCAAGAGCGATTCCTGAATACGATCAGGTAAATGCATTTGATTATTATCCGCTGATGTGGGAATCCTACAGGAACGTATTAAACAAAACCACTAATATTCCTCTCGCAGATGCTAATCAACTGGCTTCAGGTCTTTTCCCCCGTTTTACCACCGGTGCGAACACAGGAAGACAAAATTATAATGGTGCTGCTTTCGATGATATTTATACTTTGCTTGGACGTTATAATCCTTTTGTTGGCGTTACTGGTACCCAGATCGTCTTACCCAACGGAACATTGAATCCGCTGGCGGCGCAATTACGATACAGCGCAGACGATCTTGACTGGTTTAAAGCTTTCTACCGTCAGGGTAGCCGCTCTGATTACGGACTAAATTATAGCGGAGGTAATGACAAGTCAGATTATTACGGATCCTTTGGTTATACCAATGAAAAAGGATTTGTTACCCGTTCTGAATTAAAACGTTTCAGTGGCCGTTTGAGCATCAATACACAACCTGTTAAATGGTTTAAAACCGGGTTTAATGTATCAGGATCTGTAATTAACAGTGATTTTCCTGCTGAAGGTGGTATCGTAAACCCCTTCTCTTTTGCGAGAGGCATGGGGCCTATTTACCCGGTATTTGCAATAGATCCAACTTCGGGCCAGGTATTATTAGACAATCTGGGTAATCCAAGATATGATTATGGGAATATTCCGCAAGTTGGTGCCCGCCCGGTAAACCAGGGACGTCATGCTATCTATGAAAATATCCTGAATATTGCCCGCTGGAAAAGAAATATCTTAAGCGGAAGGGCATATGGTGACCTGATATTCTCTAAGGAATTAAAGTTCACCACCAGCATTCAATATGATGTGCAGGATTACCAGGAAGAAAGTTTTGAGAACAAATTCATTGGTGACGGAGCTCCCTCAGGTCGTGCCAGCCGCACTATTGACAAAAACACCGCTTATACTTTTGGTCAATTACTCAGCTATAACAAAAAATTCGGTATACATAATGTAAGTGCCCTTGTTGGTCATGAAAATTATAATTACCAGTATAACTATTTCTATGGTTTTAAAGTAGATCAGTTATTCGATGATGGAAACACGGAGTTTCCAAACTTTGCTACAATCAGCAACTTGCTTTCTCAAACAGATAATCATACCATTGAAAGTTATTTATCAAAACTTAACTATGATTTTGATGGTAAATATTTCTTCTCCGGAGCATTGCGCAGAGATGGTAATTCCCGTTTCTATAAGGATGTAAGATGGTCCAACTTCTGGTCAGTTGGCTTTGGCTGGAGATTAGATAAAGAGAAATTCTTCAATGTAGGCTGGGTAGACCAACTGAAACTGAGAGGCTCCTATGGAAGTACAGGTATCGAGGCTGGCATTGGTTATTATCCTTACCAGGGCTTATATGGTTTGGGATTCAATAACAATACAGCAGGCGGTGTATTGCAAACTGCACTGCCCAATTATGATCTGACCTGGGAAGCATCAAACAGCCTTGATATCGGTGTTGACTTCTCTTTGTTAAAAGGAAGACTCACAGGTAGTATTGAATTCTTCAACAGGCAGTCGAAAGACCTGATCTTCAGTGTACCTCAGCCGTTATCCAATGGCGGTGCGACAGGTGGTGGCTTCTCTGTGGCCCAGAACATTGGTAGCATGTACAACCGTGGTTTTGAATTACAGTTAACAGGCGAAATTATCCGTAACCGTGATTTTGGATGGACCGCAACTCTGAATGCCACTACGTTTAAGAATGAAATAACCAAGATGCCTGAAACACCAAAGGAAATCATCGACTTTCCACATCAACTGGCAGCAGGCTATTCCAGGTATGACTATTTCCTGAGAGATTTTTATGGGGTTGACCCTGCGGACGGAGCAGCTTTGTATAGAAATGTTATTACCTATAACGCTGCAAATTCACGCATATTTGATAACGGGAAAGGGGGAAAAGATACCGTGACTACTTTATATTCCAATGCAAGGCAAGTGTATATTGGCAAATCTTCAATACCTGATGTGTATGGTAGCTTTGGTAATACGTTCCGTTATAAAGATGTTTCTTTAACCTTCTTGTTTACTTACCAGTTAGGTGGATATGCTTACGATAACGGATATGCTGGTTTGATGGGACCCGGCAGCCAGTATGGCGGAGGGCTTCATGTAGATATTTTGAAACGTTGGCAGAAGCCGGGTGATATCACCAACGTTCCCCGGATGCAAAATGACCAGGGAACTAACTTTGCAGGTTCTTCCACCCGTTTCCTGATCAGTGCTACCCACCTGCAATTGAATAATATCAACTTGACTTACAATCTTCCCAAAGGATTGCTTGGTAAGATGGGTGCTGATAATGCCCGTGTATTCCTGAGTGCAGAAAATGTATGGCTCTTTGCAAAAAGAAAGGGGTTACTGGTGAATCAAAACTTTGATGGCCAAAACTCAAATACATATCCGCCGGCAAGAGTAATCACTGCTGGTCTAAGCGTTAACTTCTAAAATTTGAATATGAAAAAAATATTTTTAATACTCGCTATTGGCTCTTTAGCTCTTAGCTCCTGTAAAAAGGATTACCTCGAGACAAAGCCGACAAATGCGGTTTCTGACGGGGTTGTGTTTACCAACACCACCGATGCCTGGAAAGCTATTGAAGGTATGCACCGGTTTCTCTACCGCCAGATGTATGGTACACAAGCATTAGGTGGTATCAGTGGTAACATGATTTATATGGATGCCCTTGGAGAGGATCTTGTTATGACCGGTCAGTCCAACGGCTGGTTTATTGGAGAGTACCGCTGGATAAATCATCGTCTGGTTACAAGTACCATCTGTTATTATAATTACTTGTACTTCTTCTCGTTTATATCTAACGCCAACCAAATCCTTGCTCAAATAGATGCAGCTACGGGACCGCAAGCTGACAAAGATGCAATCAAGGGGCAGGCGCTGGCATACAGGGGCTGGGCCTATTTTATGATGATCCAGCTTTATGGCGAGCGATTTGATAAAAATGGGACTAACGATGGATTAGGATTACCCATGCGTACGGCGCCGACAGTTGGAGCTACTCCGAGAGTTTCAGTTGCAGAAGTGTATACACAGATCAATAAAGATCTCTCTGACGCAATTGCTTTATTGGGTGGATCAGTGGCTGCCCGTCGTGATCAATCACACATTAATGTTAATGTTGCCCGTGGTATAAAAGCAAGAGTGGCACTGGCTCAACAAAATTGGACAGAAGCAGCAGCTTTGGCTGTACAGGCAAGAACCGGATTTACTTTAATGACTAATGCTCAGTATATGGGCGGTTTTAATAATTATACTAATCCAGAATGGATATGGGGCTTTAAGCAACAGGAAGACCAGGGAACATTCTTCTATTCTTTCTTTGCTTATTTATCCTGTAATTTTAATTCAACTAATATCAGGACCAACCCTAAGGCAATCAATTCAAGATTATATAACCTGATCTCGGCAACAGATGTAAGAAAGGGATTGTGGGACCCGACAGGAACAAACACTGCTTTCCCAATTCCTTTAAATCCTAACGGCTCAAGATTCCCTTATATGAACCGTAAGTTCTTTGTGAATAACGTAGCGGTAAGTGCCGGAGATGTTCCACTCATGCGTGCCGCAGAAATGTATCTTATCGAAGCAGAGGCATTGGCAAGAGCCGGGGGACAGGAAGTGGCAGCCCGACAAGCTTTATTCACACTTGCCCGTCAGCGGGATCCTAATTATGTATTGTCAACCAACAGTGGCCAGGCATTAATTGACGAGATCATGGTTCAGCGCAGGGTAGAATTATGGGGTGAGGGTTTCCGCTTCTATGATTTGAAGCGTACCAATAGTCCATTGGACCGTACTGGTGCTAATCATAATGCTTCTTTAGCAGGAATTTTCTCCATGCCTGCCGGAGACAAGCAATGGCAGTTCCTGATTCCACAGCAGGAATTGAATAATACAAATGGGGTAGTAGTACAAAATCCACTTTAATTAGTAAAGAATTATTTGTAATGAAGGGCCGTCCAAAATGGACGGCCCTTTTAGTTAGGATTAATTTTAGTAGAGCTTAAAAAGCAATTTCCTCACCATCCTGAAATTAGTGATCACAGACAGGATGATCAGCAACAGGGCAATGACTATAATACTCCAGTGAAGGAAAGACGATAATTCCGGCCGGTCATACATCACAAAATGATGAAAGATCCATTGCATTCCCTGCGTTAATAAGAGGGCAAATAACACAACAAGAATATAAACAGGAATGAATTGGCGGGCTACGTTCTTACTCAGCCAGGAGGGTGAATAACCCAGCGTCAGTAATAACTGTAAACTGTCTTTGCTGCGGGCAATGACCAGTTGAAGGTAAAAGGAGAACAACATCAGCGCTAATACAATGACAAGAATACCAAAAACACCCAGCCCGGTAATGATACCCTGTAATATTTGTTTCGACCGGCCAAAGGCAGTTTTGTCTTTATTGATGCGATAGTGTTTGTTCTCCAGGAATTCGATCAGCTCATTATTATTAGCATCTTTTGTTTTGATATATACTCTTGATGCTTTTGTTTCTTCAGCTCCTTCCAGTGTTTTATTAGCCCAGTCAACAAAAGTCTTGGGTGCCAGTAATGAATTCACCCGGTCAGAGAAAGCTACGATATTGGCCCGGAATACCTGTTCGCCCAGCTTGCCTTCACAACGCAGGGTGATACTGACATTCGATGCTGTGGCTGTTGACATTTGCGGGAGTCCGTAACTTGGCGCAAACACATTATACATTTCTAAAAAATCAGAGGAGAAGATGATGGGTACACTTGCCTGCCCTTCACTCCAGGTAAAATTGGGAGGAACCGTATCAATAAAACTATTATCCAGTGCTTCAATAAAAATATCGGAAGCAAAAGGGATCATGTCACCGGCACTGGCCACTACTTTAAAACGGTTAGGGATCAAGGGAGCCGCATCATCAATAAAGGGGGTCGCTTTCAGCTCTGCTATATCAGCCGGGCTGAAGCGATTATCCTGTCCCATATTATCATTAGTGATGAGCTTGGTGACAGATACATAATCGAAACCATTTTTCCGGATACTTGTTTTCTTTAACAGCGATTGAATATTAAAGAACATCTGTAAAGAAGACAATAATAACAATACGCCAATACCCAGCCCGATATAGGAAAACCAGCGGGAAGCCGCATTGGTACCGGTGAGCAAAAGTGGTTTAATGGTTTTATAGGTAAGCGGCACGGTTTCGTATTTATAAATGAAACAATCGGGTGAAGGGGAAATAATCAATCCGTTCCAGGTCGGCAAAGACAATGCAGGCATTGCGTTCCCGGCTTTCTTCCAGCATCAGCTCCATGGCTTTTTGAGAATTCTCATTATCCAAATGGCTGAAAGGCTCATCTAATAATA
>JAEUVP010000416.1 GCA_016786805.1 Chitinophagaceae bacterium
CCGTCCGGGCTGCACGGGTCTGCAGCCTTTTTCGGAAATCTTTTTGAATATTCTGATCGCTGATATTATAAATAATAACCGCAATCACCAGTACAATACCGGAAACAATTGCTGTAAACAGAAGGTTAATTTTGACCGATAATTTCATCAGCTTTTATCTTTCAGGATATAGCCCATTCCCACCTGGGTATGAATAAGCGGTTCATCAAACCCTTTATCAATTTTTTTCCGGAGGTAATTCACATATACATCGATCACATTAGTGCGGGTATCAAAATCAATATCCCATACCTGCAGGGCAATATCAGCACGGGATACCACCCGGTTCTTATTGCGCAGCAAATATTCCAGTAACTGGAACTCCTTTGCAGTCAATGAAATTACCTGTTCATTTCTGGTCACTTCCTTGCTATCCAGGTTCATGACCAGGTCACCTGCTTTTAATAAAGTACCGGTTGCTACCGTCGTGTGAATTCGTTTGAGCAGGGCCCTGATCCGCACCAGCAGTTCCCTGAAGTCAAAAGGCTTAATGATATAATCATCAGCCCCGGCATCAAACCCTTCTATCTTATCATCCACAGCACTCATAGCAGTCAGCATCACTACGGGTATGGCAGCATTTGCAGAACGGATGGCCTTGCATAATTCATACCCGTTCATGCCGGGCAGGTTGATATCAAGGATCACCAGGTCAAAAGGCTGGTTGCGGAACATTTTCCATCCCATTATCCCGTCATATGCCACTTCTGCCTGGAAACTGTTTTCTGTGAGTCCCTGCTTTAATGAATCAGCGATCTTTTTTTCGTCCTCAACAATGAGAATATTTATATCCAGTGTCATTATTGTATAAAGTTAATGGCTGTTCAGTAATAAATAGGTTTTGTACAACTGGTCAATAAGTATAGCTGTTGATAAAGAACAGGTGCATCACCTGGTTCGACTGCAAAATTCCTTTAATCCTGCCTGAGCCGGTTCAATGCTGCATTAAAACTATATTAGTTCTCTTTGCCAGACCCTGAGGCGATAAATTACAAGTTTCTATCTTTGTCGCTATGCATATTGATATTCTCACCGTTTTACCGGAACTGCTGGAAAGCCCCCTGAGCCACAGCATCATGAAAAGGGCACAGGAAAAAGGGCTGCTGACTGTGGAAATTCACCAGCTGAGAAAATGGGCGGTAAATGAATACGGGCAGGTGGATGATTACCAGTATGGCGGTGGTGCGGGAATGGTGATGATGTGTGAGCCGCTGGTCAAAGCCATTGAAGAATTATCTGTTGCCCGGACCTATGATGAGATCATTTTCCTGACCCCGGACGGAGAACAGTTAAAACAAAAAATGGTCAATACCCTCTCCTTAAAAGAAAACCTGTTGCTGATCTGCGGGCATTATAAAGGCATTGACCAGCGCATTCGTGATCATTTTGTTACTAAGGAAATTTCCATCGGTGATTATGTGCTGAGCGGAGGTGAACTACCTGCTGCTATCTTAGTAGATGCCATCGGCCGTTTACTGCCCGGTGTGTTAAATGATGAAACGTCTGCTCTTTTTGACTCTTTCCAGGATAACCTGTTAGCACCACCCGTATACAGCAGGCCTGTGGATTTCAGGGGTTGGAAAGTGCCGGATGTGCTCATGAGCGGCAATCACAGGCTAATCGAAGAATGGCGGCATGAGCAGTCATTACAACGAACTAAAGAAAGGAGACCCGATCTGCTGGATAACCAGTAGAGATTTCCCCTTGAACTGCTTTGATCATCTTCAGGCTGCTATCAGCAGCACCACGTAATACAGCAGGATGATCAGTACGTTGACAGCCATTGTTATTTTCATATGTATGGATTTTAATGGTTGCGATGGCTCATTCAATAAGCGGCAAACACATTGCCAAAGCCAGCTTATCCACAGCGGATTTATACCGGGCAAACACTGTTCTTTTTTGCGTACAATTTGTTACAGGTAAATATTCCCTCCCGGTAAAAGTGAAAAAACAGTCGTTCCTGTAATTACCGCAGCTCATCAAACGATTGTCTGAATTTGGCAAGCTGTAGTATTCTACTGGTTATTTTATGAACTTGCAGCAACTCAATGAAAGGAATATGAATAACGACCGCAGGAAATTTTTACGCCGTATGGCTGTTGGTGGCGGCTTGTTAGCCACCGGACTACCCTCTTTTGCTTCTGTAGCTGCAACTGATGACGAAATCGAAAGATCAGCTTCATTGGAAAAAGGAAAGCAACGGTTCAATATGTGTGGCTATGCAGCTCCGAAAATAGCAATGGTTCGTATTGCCCTGATCGGGCTGGGCCAAAGAGGAAGTGACGCCGTTGAACGTTTAAGTTATATCGACGGAGCCGTGATCGTCGCCTTGTGTGATAAATACCCTGACCGGGTGGTTGCAGCGCAAAAGACGTTGGAAAAAATGGGACGGCCCAGGGCGAAAGAGTACAGTGGAGAAGAAGGATGGAAAGCTGTTTGTGAAAGCAATGATGTTGATCTTGTCTATACGCCAACACCCTGGCACCTGCATACACCCATTGCTGTATATGCGATGAAACATGGAAAGCATGCTGCTATTGAAGTGCCGGGAGCTAAAACCATCGATGAGTGCTGGGAACTGGTGGAAACATCAGAGAAAACCAAACAGCACTGTATGATGCTTGAGAATTGTTGCTATGATTTTTTTGAATTGTTGACCCTGAATATGGCCCGGCAGGGATTATTCGGAGAAATATTGCATGCTGAAGGAGCCTACATTCATGACCTGAGTAAGGACTGGCTTTTTAATAAAAATGCCTATGCAGATATGTGGCGGCTGAAAGAAAATATTGGCCGCAATGGCAGCCTTTATCCCACCCATGGCCTGGGACCAGTTGCCCAATGTATGAATATCAACCGGGGTGATCAGTTAGATCATCTTGTCAGCATGAGCTCCAATGATTTTTCGCTGAATACGATGGCCAAAGAACTGGCAGCAAAAGATGATTTCTTTAAAGACTATACAGATAAGCCCTATCGTGGAAATATGAACACAACCCTGGTGAGGACCCATAAAGGCAAAACCATCATGATCCAGCATGACGTTTCAACGATCCGGCCTTATTCAAGAATTCATTTGATCAGCGGAACAAAAGGTGCCGCCCAAAAATGGCCCGGTCCGGAAAGAATTGCATTTGGTCATAGCTGGATCAAAAAAGAAGAACTGGATAACCTGTATAAAAAATATTCTCCGCCGATCGTTAATCATATTGGCGCTATTGCCAAAGATGTAGGGGGCCATGGTGGGATGGATTTCATTATGGACTGGCGGCTGATCGATTGCCTGCGGAATGGACTGCCTCTTGACCAGGATGTTTATGATGCCGCTGCCTGGAGTGCCATCACCCCGCTCAGTGAAAGATCTGTGGCAAAAAAATCAAGAACAGTGGATGTGCCCGATTTTACCAGGGGGGCCTGGAATACCAATAAACCAGTTGACCTGACCCTGGATGGCGGTGGTAATACAGGTGTTATAAAACCTCAAAAAACTGAACTGAAACAATAAGCCTGTTAAAATATCACTTCTTTCGTGTAACAATACCTGATTGCCAGCCGTTTATCAGGGGATTACCGTCAAACAATCAGTTTTTTATTAGCAGGAATCCCTTAGTTTTACGCCGTTTGAATCCCCGGAATTTTGGGGTATTTAAAGTATGTGTTCGTAGCCGTAAACCCGGCCCGTTTTTCAATCAACTAAGCTATTTCATGAAGGCACTGACCACCATTACAGATCCGATTTATGTTCCAAAAGATCACTACAGCTGGTATGAAAAATTCTGGCTGAATTATATCAGTGATAAGAGAGATCTTCCATTTATTCATTTGCTGACAGCCATTCACATTCTTGTTATACCTGTGGCCGTATTATTATATACACCGGTATTACAGGGCTGGTACTGGTGGCTGGCTTATATCCCCTATTTCTATGTATCCCAGATGTATTTTAAAGGCCGCTTTGGATTGATGCTGCATTGTATCAGCCACCGCAAACTGTTCAAAAAAGAATACAACTGGATGTACAACTGGGTGATCTGGGTGGTGTGCCCTTTCTTTGGCCATACGCCTGAAACTTATTTTGTGCATCATATGGCCATGCACCATGTAGAGAACAATATGCATGATGATGCCAGCAGTACATTACCATATAAAAGAGACAGCCTTGGCGGATTCCTTAAGTATGTAGGCCGTTTTCTTATTTTAGGCTTCCGGGATACTTTCATGTACCTGTTCAACCGGAAAAGAAAGAAGCTCTATATGCGGTTGAGCTACGGGGAAATTTCTTTTTACATCTTCTGTATCGCTATGTGTTTTGTGAACCTGCAGGCTACGCTCTGGATATTTATCATTCCTTTTGTTTTTGCAAGAATAGTAATGATGCTCGGTAACTGGGCACAACATGCTTTTGTAAACCCGGAAAACCTGGAAGATAATACCATCAATTGCATTAATACCAAATACAACCAGATGTGCTGGAATGATGGCTATCATGCCGTACACCATGTTCGCCCTGCTTTGCATTATACCGAGATCCCTGTTGAGTTCATGAAAAATAAAGATGAGTTTGCCAAGCAGAAAATACTGGTGTTTGACGGCATTCATTACCTGCATGTTTTTCTCTGGCTCATGACAAAAAATTATGATAAACTGGCCGATAACCTGGTTAACGTGAATAATATGTTCAGCAGCAAGGAAGAAGCCATCGCTGTGATGAAAGAACGAACAAAGCCTATTCAACCCACTGCATAAAAAAAGGGCTTCAGTTAACTGAAGCCCTTTTTCATATTACATCTTACTTAATCCTTCTTACTGTCTTCTTTTTTTAATCCTATTACCGGCACTGCTTTATCCCGGATCAGCTGGTTCAGTTTTGAAACTTCTTCTTCTTTTATTTTTTTATACTTCGTTAACTGCTCATCACATTGCTTCGATAATTCAGCATACACATCTTTAGCCTGTTTTGGCGGAGCCATATTCCCGCTATTAGCTGCATCAAATAAACCACTGAGCTTATCATTCAACCGGATAGGATAGTTAAGCACATCCTGGCTGCTTTTAGCTTTAGTCTGGTAAAAAGTTTCTTCCACAGCTGTCAATTGTTTAATGATACTATCCGCCATAGCCTTTATTTCTTTGATAGAATCTTTTTCCTGCCGACCCGTAAAATCGCTTATCTGGGTTCTTAGTGCACGGATGTCTTTAATCGCTTTCTGCACTTCATTGAATTTCCCCATCACTGTTTGCAGGAAATTGAATTGCTCTTCATATTCAGCCTGTGTTATTTTATAATTCGGATCAGCTTTTAGCAATAAGTTGCCTTCAGCAGTTTCGTTACCCACTTTCAGTTTAAAAAGATACTCGCCTGGTGGCGCCAGGATACTTCCCGGTACGCCGTTCCATAAGATCATGCCTTCCACCCTTTCTGCTTCCGGGTATTGCAGGTTCCATACAAAACGATTCATACCTTTTGCCAGTTCCAACTTATCCCTTGCTTCCTTTGCATCGGTTGAAAAAGTGCGGATCACTTTTTTGTTTTTATCCATGATGGTTACTGAAGCCTTTGTGGTATCAACTGTTTCTTTCACATAAAAATTAATAACAGCACCGTTGGGAGGATTAGCACCTGCATTGGCGGGCGGACCCGACCGGAATCCAAACCCTCCTCCCTGTATCCGCCAGGCAGGATCGGGCACAAAGACATGCAGTGATTTTTGCAAAACAGGGGTGCTCAATTGCTGGATCACACTCAGGTCATCGAGTACATAAAAAGAACGACCCTGTGTGGCCACGACCAGGTCATTATTCTTAATGGTTAAATCGGTGATCGGAACAACAGGAAGGTTCAGCTGAAATGATTTCCAGCTGGCACCATCATCATAACTGATATACATCCCATACTCTGTGCCTGCATATAATAAACCTGCTACTTTCCTGTCTGCCCGCATAGCCCTTGTAAAATGAAGTTTATTAATCCCATTCACGATCAGTTTCCATGTTTTGCCATAGTCTTCTGTTTTGTAGATATACGGTGCAAAATCATCGCTTTTATATCTTGTACCGATAAAATAAGCTGCTCCTTTTTTGAACGGATCTGTCTCGATACAATTCCACATTATCCATTTGGGGCAATCCTTCGGAGTTACATTCTCCCAGTTTTTACCAGCATTCCTGCTGACATGTATCAATCCATCATCACTGCCCGTCCATAACAGTCCTTCTTCCGTTGTACTTTCTGCCGCCGTGAAAATGGTGCAATAATACTCTACTGATGTATTGTCTTTAGTGATCGGTCCACCGCTGGGCCCTTGTTTTGATTTATCATTGGTGGTCAGGTCAGGCGAAATTTCCTGCCAGCTGGCTCCTTCGTTTTCGGTAACAAATAAATGATTACCTGCTGCATATAGCCGTTTCGGGTTATGAGGTGAAAAGAAGATCGGGAAGTTCCATTGAAAACGATACTTCAATACATCAGCACCTGCACCCATTGGATTATCAGGCCATACACTTACAGCCCTGTTTTCGCCTGTTTTATGATCCAGTCTTGATAAATAGCCTCCGTAATTGCCCCCGTAAACAATATCCGGGTTCAATGGATCGGCTACCACATAACCACTTTCACTGCCCGCTGTTACCTCCCAATCTCTATCGGTAATGGCTGCTCCATACGTTCTGTGTTTTATTCGTAAGGTTGAATTATCCTGTTGTGCACCTAATATCCGGTACGGAAAAGAGTTATCTGTTGATACCCGGTATATCTGCGCCGTAGGCTGGTTTAAATAAGTACTCCAGTTATCACCCCCATCAAAACTTACCTGTGCACCACCATCATCTGCCACGATCATCCTGTTCCCGTTCTCCGGGTCAATCCACAGATCATGATGATCGCCATGTGGTGTATTCACACTTTGAAATGTTTTGCCACCATCCCTGCTCCGCATAAAGTTTACATTCGGCGCATAGACCAGGTTTTCGTTTTTCGGATCAACAAATACTTTGGTATAATACCAGGCCCGTTGGCGGATATTATTATCGTTGCTCGTCAGTGTCCAGCTTTCTCCCCCATCTGCACTCATATACATACCGCCTTTTTCATTCTCGATAATAGCATACAGTTTATCAGGATTAGACGGAGCAACAGCTACTCCTGTAATTCCCCACACTCCTTTGGGTAATCCTTTCTTTGCAGTAATATTCATCCATGTTTCACCGCCATCCATACTTTTCCAGAGGCCGCTTCCTTCACCTCCACTTTCCAGGCTATGCGGCGTCCTGATCAACCGCCAGGTTCCGGCATAAAAGACAGATGGATTACCCGGTTCCATCACCAGGTCACTGCAACCTGTTTGGTTATTTACAAACAAAGTTCGTTTCCATGTTTTTCCCCCATCTGTTGTCTTATAAACACCTCTTTCTTCATTGGGGCCAAACAAATGCCCCATCACCGCTGCCCAAACTGTATTCGGGTCTCTCGGATGAATAACGATCCGGATAATATGCCGGCCGTCTTTCAGGCCAATATTTTTCCAGGTTCTGCCGGCATCATCGCTGCGCCACATACCTCCTAACCCTTCACTGACATTACCCCGCATGGTATTCTCACCTTCACCAACATAGATGATATTCTCATCGGAAGGCGCCACGGCCACGGCACCGATAGTACTGCCGAAATATTTATCAGAAATATTTTTCCAGTTGCTACCGCCATCGCTGGTTTTCCAGATACCTCCGCCAGTGCCCCCGAAGTAGAACGTATTTTTATTTTTGTAACTGCCGGCTACAGCCCCGCTTCTTCCACCCCGCCAGGGTCCGATCAGCCGGTATTTTGTTTTGGATAATAAAACAGAGTCAGCATTATCAGCAACAGGCTTTGTTGCCGGTTTCTTTTGTGCATGGGTTTGAACAAAGGCAAATGCACAGGCAAGCCATAATAATTTTCTCATAGCAATGATCAGTTAAATTAGTTCTTTGAAGGTAGTGATTTACCTTTATCCAAATCATCGGCATGGCATCGTTTTCTATCAGCGGACAGTTCGTGGATATTCAGCAGCAAAAAATTTACCCGGCAATAATAAAAGTGCAGGATGGGAGAATTCTTTCGATCAAAGAAATAATGAATACCGAACTCCTGAGTTCAAACTATATTCTCCCCGGCTTTATTGACAGTCATGTGCATATTGAAAGTTCTATGCTCGTGCCGTCAGAATTTGCCCGGCTGGCAGTGGTGCATGGCACGGTGGCCACCATCAGCGACCCCCATGAAATTGCTAACGTATGCGGCCTGGAAGGTGTGGAATTCATGATCGAAAATGGCAAAACAGTGCCTTTCAAATTTCATTTTGGCGCACCCAGCTGCGTGCCTGCGACAATTTTTGAAACAGCCGGTGCTGTGATTGATGCAGACCAGGTAAGCACTTTATTAAAAAGCGATGATATTTTTTATCTCAGCGAGATGATGAATTTTCCAGGTGTATTGAGCGGAGACAAAGAAGTGATGAAAAAGATAAGAGCCTCCCACACTACCGGTAAACCAGTGGATGGACATGCACCCGGGCTGAGGGGACAGCAGGCCGCTGATTATGCCGCAGCAGGTATCAGTACTGATCATGAGTGTTTCATCTACGAAGAAGCCCTGGAAAAATTACAATGCGGCATGAAGATACTGATCCGGGAAGGCAGTGCCGCTAAGAATTTTGAAGCACTGATAGGATTACTGAATGACTACCCGGACAGGATCATGTTTTGCAGCGATGACAAGCACCCGGACAGCTTAGTGGATGGTCATATCAACCAGCTTTGCGCAAGGGCTGTTGCAAAAGGGATCGATATTTTCAAGATTTTAAAAGCGGCTTGTGTTAACCCGGTATTACATTATAATATGAAAGTGGGTTTATTGAGAGAAGCCGATCCTGCAGATTTTATTATCGTAAAAGACCTTATCCACTTTGAAACAGTACAAACCTATATCAATGGAAATTTAGTAGCTGAGAATGGGAAAACGTTGATCTCCAGCCCGAAGTCGGAAATCATAAATAATTTTTCCTGTGCTAAAAAAGATGTTACCGATTTTGAAATCCCGGTAACAACCGGTAACTCACAGCTAAATATTCCAGTAATTGAAGCTCTCGATGGCCAACTGATCACCAACAAATTATTATTGGAACCCAAAACCGAAAATGGGTTCATGATAAGTGATACCGAAAGAGACCTGTTAAAGATCGTGGTGGTCAACAGGTACAATAACGCACCCATTGCCAAATCATTTATCAAAAATATTGGGTTGAAACAGGGAGCCATTGCTTCGTCTGTCGCACATGACAGTCACAATATCGTTGCAGTGGGTGTGGATGATGAAAGTATCTGCAAAGCCATCAATATGATCATTGATCATAAAGGCGGCGTAAGCCTTATTAAAGATAATCTTGAAATGATCGTACCGCTGCCTGTTGGCGGGCTGATGAGCAATGAAGATGGCTACAAAATAGCTGAGCAATATTCAATGATCGATAAAGCAGCAAAAGAAGCCGGTTCCATATTGGGTTCACCATTCATGACCTTATCCTTTATGGCATTGCTGGTAATACCTCACCTGAAACTGAGCGATAAAGGCCTTTTTGACGGCGATACATTTGAGTTTATATAAAATAGCCTGCTATATAAATAGCAGGCTATGATAAATTCTCTTACTATCCTTTAGTGTTTTCCACAACCACAACCTTCGGTTTCACTTTCATCATGCCAGGGAAAACTGAATGCATTCTTACTGGTTTCCCAGAAGAACTTGCCTCTTGGCTTATTCACATTACCTGTCTCATTCATGGTCTCCGCATCGTATAATCTTCCGTTCACCATCGTATAGCGGATGCTTTCCGTATTACGGATATTCTCCAATGGATTTTTATCCATCACCAGCAGGTCAGCCAGTTTACCCGCTTCCAGCGAGCCAATATATTTATCAAAACCCAAACTCTTAGCAGGGTTAATTGTCGCAGTTTGTAAAGCCTGGTGATTAGACATGCCTCCTTGCTGCATCATCCAGATCTCCCAATGAGCACCAATGCCCTGTATTTGTCCATGTGCACCCATGTTCACCAGCACACCCTGGTCCACCAGTTTTTTCAAACTTCCTGAAGTAAGAATATGACCATTGATATATTCTTCTTCTGGTAACATTGTTCTGTGACGACTACGGGTATCGATCACATCACGGGGGGTAAAACGAAGTAATCTTTCTTTCTCCCATACATTGCTGTGCTGGTACCAGTAAAATTCGCCATTCACTGATCCATAGTTAACGATCAGCGTCGGCGTATACGCCGTCTTTGCATTCTTCCACAATTGGATCACATCATTATATAATGGAGCTACCGGCATATTATGCTCCACTGTTGTATGACCATCCAGTATCATTGTTGTGTTATGGTAAAAAAAAGAACCCCCTTCCGGCACAACTTCCATATTCAGTTCCCGTGCAGCCTGTATCACCTGCTGCCGTTGTTCCCTGCGGGGCTGGTTATAACTTTTTACTGAAAAAGCACCGAAGGCTTTTGTCCTGCGCAAGGCACTTCTTGCATCCTCCAGTGAATTGATCACAGCTTTGAAATTCCCATCCGCACCGTATAAGATCGTTCCTGTAGAGAATACCCTCGGCCCCACCTGTAACCCGGCCTTCACCAATTCACTTTGTGCAAATACCATTTCGCTATTGGCGGAGGGATCATGCATAGTGGTAACACCATAAGCAAGATTGGCATAATAGGCCCAGTGCTTTTGTGGTGAAATACCAGAACGGAAATGATTGCCATGTGCATGGGCATCAATAAAACCGGGCATAATGGTTTTTCCATTGCAATCAATTTGTTTGGCACCTGCAGGAACAACCACTTCACCTGATTTTCCTACGGCTTTGATCATATTCCCTTCGACGATCACTGTTCCGTTCTCAATTACTTCATCCCCCTTCATTGTAATGATACGGGCATTCGTAAAAGCAATACTTCCCATTGGCTTATCTATATTCACTTCCAATCCTACTTCAATTCCTTTTTCCGGCACTTTAAATAAGGAGTCAGGTTTATTAGCTATAAATTCAAACCGGTCTTCCAGGTTGATGGAATAGTATTGATCACCAAGTGTATAATGCATTTGTTTGCTGTCGCTGCTCCAGTGCAGGTTGAAACCGGCATCTTTGGTTACCACTTTTACCGGGAAATCATTAGTGCCACTACCGATATCAATTGTTTTTCCTGTTTGCGGGAAAGCGGCCACGTAGGCTTTATGCAGGTCAACAAAGGCGATCCATTTTTCATCCGGCGAAACCGTGAACTGGTTGCCATAGGTACTCTTCAAAACAGCTTTATCCTCTTCGCCATTCAATTTGCAACTACCAAGACCCAGACCGGCCTGGTAGTATATACGATCATTATTTTTATTGAATACCGGCTTATCACCTCCTGCCCTTACAAAATTTTCATTAGTGCCATCAGCATTCATCGTATAGATACCCGGCTTTGCAGTGTAAGCAGGGCCAAGAGCATCACTCCCACCTTCACGTCGGTAAACGATCATTTTCCCGTCGGCAGAAAATGAGGGCTGACGGTAAATTCCTTTTAGTTTGGAGATTTTAACCGGCTTTGCAACTCCCTGTGTATTTACTTTCCAGATGGCTCCGGCTGTTTCATCATTCCAGGTTGTATATAACAGTGTTTTTCCATCGGCAGAAAAAGAAGGCTCAAACTCAAAGTCAAGACCATTCGTTACCCGTTGAGGTTTACCAGCCGGTAATTCCTTTTTCCATAAGTAACCAACGGCATTAAACACTACAAATTTTCCATCCGGAGAAGTAACAGCCTGCCGTATCACATGTGCTGTGAACGTGGAAGGATTTAATTCCTGCTGAAAACGTACCGCATCATAAATACGCTGTTTTACAGCACAGGTAAAAGGAATATCGGTTATTTTGTTAACTGCACCCACTTCTATTTTATTGATCTTGCCATTACTCCAGATAATGATATGCTGGTCATCCGGTGTCCAGGCATAACCGGGAAAACTTCCGAATATGGTCCATGCTTCCTGCTGATCTTTACTGAGCATATCGCAAACCGGCCACTCTTCTGCCGTCTCCAGGTTACGTACATACAGCACCGTTTTTGTTCGTATTCTTTTGATGAATGATAACAACTTCCCGTCATGAGATAATTGTGGTCTTACTGCACCTCCCGGTCCACCGGTTATATTTTCAATGATACCTTTTTGCCGGTCGAAACGACGGATCGCAAATATCTCGTTGTTCGGATCTTTATTATATTGAAAGAATCCACCGGGATACATATCCTCGCTGAAATAAACATACCTCCCATCCGGGGAAGCAACCGGCTCGTTCACATCCTGCTGATCATTTTTTCGGGCTGTCAGTTGCAGGCCACTGCCTCCACTGGTATGGTATAGCCACATTTCACCAGCTCCAAGTGAGCGGCCCGAAGTAAAATGCTTCCTGGCAATGATATATTCTCCATCGGGTGACCAGCAGGCATTATTTAATAACCGGAAACTTTCTTTAGTAATTTGACGTGCATCACTTCCATCCCGGCTCATCACCCAGATATTATCACCGCCTCCCGCATCGGAAGTAAACAATATCTTTTTGCCATCCGGGCTAAACCTGGGCTGCACTTCAAAAGCATGACCACCCCTCAGCACTTTGGCTTCTCCCCCGGTAGCAGGAATACTATAAATATCTCCCAATAGGTCGAACACTATTTCCTTTCCATCCGGTGATATATCCAGGTTCATCCAGGTTCCTTCGGATATTGTAAAAGACACCTCTTTGTAAGGCCCTTCCGGGTTACTGACGTCCCACTTTTTCGGATCCTTTTTTTCCTGTGACTGAGCTAATAATCCCGTACATAACAAACTGATAATAAGTGCAGTTAGCTTTGAATGGAGCATATAGTAGAATTTAATTGAAAGATAAACAAAACACCTATTTCCCAAAATTAAAATCTGTGGGGGTTGCAGCAGCCGATCTTATTTTCTACTTTTAATATCTCTAATCCGGACCAACTCATGAAATTAATTTTTTCTGCCACCAGGAAATATTCACTTTCGTTGTTTATCTGCCTGGCTTTTTTCAATTTACATTTTTGTGCGACAGCTAAAGCGGGAATTTATCCTCCCGGCAGGGTTTTTCATACGAATATTCTTTCCTTTTATTCAGCGTTAAAAAATAATTCAGCCCACCTTGAATGGTTTACTGAAAGTGAAGAGAATGACGAATATATTATACTCCAGCGGTCAGATACGGTGAACCAGAAATGGATCGACATTGCAAGGTTTGATATGAAAACCGGCAATGACAACAAGAGGTACAGTTATGATGATATTCTGTCAGAAAAGGGGAGCTATAGTTACCGCATAGAAATATCCTACCCCACGGGCCGGAAGATCTATACAGAAATGGTTAATGTCCGCTTTAATGGAGTTGCCCCGGCTCTCTACCCTAACCCGGCTACTGATTATATTTATATCAATAACAGTACTAACCAGAAAATATTTTTTGTTACTGATATCCATCTGCGGCAATGGGAATTACCGCTTCAAAAAAGCAGCCATGAGGGAATATCGGTAGCAGATACCCGGCAACTCCCCAAGGGTATGTATTTTGGCAATTTGAGCGGCCAGAAGATCAGGTTCAATAAGCAATAGACCCCCGGATATCATTGATCATATTACCCCGCAGCAGCCAACACTGCTACGGGGATTTTTTTGCCCGTTACTGACCGGGCATTTTCCCCCGTTCACCGACTTGTGGCAGCACAGTACCCATCTGCTGTTGACCTGTATACTGTTACCCGTTAGTTTTGATTAAAATTTGAAGCCATGCGAGAAGAATTTGAAAAAAGGATGGAGGAAAGAAAGATGCGCTGGGAAATGAGGATGGAACGCCACCACCGCAGCGGCCATATCTGGACAGGAGTATTGCTATTACTGATTGGTATCGTAGCATTAATGAGGAGTTATATCCCCGATTTTCCCCGCTGGGTTTTCAGCTGGCAAATGCTGCTGATTGTGCTGGGTCTCTTCATTGGTTTCCGGCACCGTTTCCAGGGGATGGCCTGGTTTGTTTTATTATTGGTGGGCGGCACTTTCCTGGCCAATGATTATTTCTTACATGGCGACCTGCGCCGTCATATATGGCCCGTCATCCTGATCGTTGTCGGATTGTTTTTCATACTCCGTTCCCAACAAAAATCAGGAAGCGACAGGAATGGGTGGTCCGGCAGAAAAAAAAATGATGGTACAGATACCAACGATCCGCTTTCAAGTTGCCAGCAGGAAACCTTTACTCAGGATGATTATGTTGACAGCACCTGTATTTTCAGCGGCTCCAAAAAAAATATTCTTTGTAAGGATTTTAAAGGCGGCGACATTGTCAATGTATTTGGAGGCACTGAGCTCAACCTTTCACAGGCAGATATTAAAGGGACGGCTGTGCTGGAGCTGACCACGATATTTGGTGGCACCAAACTGATCATACCGTCTAACTGGGCCGTAAAATCTGAGGCCGTCACCATTTTTGGCGGACTGGAAGACAAACGACCCATGTCACAGATGGTTGACAATCCTGATAAAGTTTTGTTACTGAGAGGGACTGTGATATTCGGAGGTATTGATATCAAGAGCTATTAACTATACAACAGCCATACCGGGGTGTGCAGGAGCAGGAGTGAATGAACGGTATGGTTTTTTCAACACCATTCACCTTATCAACTGACTTTTATGAACTGGTATCTTTCCAAATTGGTATTTCGCATTGTTTGCGGTGACGGGCAACACCGGGCCCAGTTTGATGAACAATTAAGATTGATTTCTGCTGCTGATAAAGAAGAAGCATTCCGCAAAGCTCAGGAAATGGGTAAGAGAGAAGAAGATGCTTTTTATAACAGTAAGGAGCAGCTGGTGAAATGGGAGTTTATTAATATAAGTGAACTCTACCTGCTCAGTGAACTGATTGACGGTGCCGAATTATATTCCCGTATTGAAGAGCAGGATAATGCTGATGCCTATGTCTATACCGTGAACCAAAAAGCTGAAAACATTTTCTTTACCCAAACACATCAGCTGTTACAACTGGCTTAAACCACCCATGCCTAACACTCCTTACTCAATGCGGCGGTTCGCTATTATTTTCAGTATTTGCTGGGCAGTGCTGATTGGCGATCATATCCTGGTCATGCATTGGTTTGGTTTACCTTGGGATGCGGCCATTATTGATGGCCTTATCAGTAATGTGCTTCTTTTCCTCGCATCCCTGCTGGTCATGAATACCCTTCGTTATTACCTGCCCCGCGGCGAACAGTATGTAAATATTTTTTTTCTCTGCCTTTTACTAACTGTTCTCTGGCTGCTTATTACCAAGTGGATATTAAAAACCTGGATTGGGCCAATTCATACAGGGTATACCGATATGCTGTATCACTCTATGCCCATCCGTTTTGGGATTGGCTTTTTACTATTAGGCTGCATGACCATGATCAGTATACTCTGGTATAACCAGCAGGAACAAAAAGAGAATGAGAACAGGAAAGTGGATGCTGAAAAAATGTCAAAAGAAGCCGAGTTATTCAAATTACGCCAGCAATTGCAACCGCATTTTTTATTTAATAGCCTCAATTCCATTAATGCACTGATCGGCAGCAGGCCGGAAGAAGCCAGGAAAATGGTTCAGCAATTGTCTGATTTCTTAAGAGGAACTTTAAAAAAAGAAGAAACCCAATGGGTGACCTTGCAGGAAGAGCTGCAATACCTGCAATTATACCTCGATATTGAGAAAGTGAGATTCGGAAACAGGCTGGCCACGCATATTGCATGCGATGAAGCTACCCATCAGCTTAAATTACCGGCATTATTATTACAACCCATTGTAGAGAATGCGATCAAATTTGGCTTGTATGATACAACAGGAGAAACCCTGATCCATATCAGCACTATGATCCAGGATAAGCACCTGGTGATTAAAGTAATTAATCCTTTTGACCCGGAAACATCCTCACCTAAACAAGGAACAGGTTTTGGATTGAAATCCGTGCAACGCAGACTTTACCTGTTATTTGCCAGGACAGACCTGTTGTCAACCGAAGCAAAAGAGAATAATTTTACAACCATTGTTAAGATACCACAAACCTCTTAGGTTTTAAATCATATATCATGAAAGTTGTTATTATTGATGACGAGCCCCTGGCAAGAAGTATCGTAAAAGAGTATTTACAAAAGCACCCGCAGGTTGAGATCATGCAGGAATGCAATGATGGCTTTGAAGGGTTAAAAGCCATTCAGCAGCACCAGCCCGATCTTATTTTCCTGGATATCCAGATGCCCAAGATCAATGGTTTTGAAATGCTGGAACTCATCGAACAACCCCCGGCTGTTGTCTTCGCTACGGCTTTTGATGAATTTGCCATCAAAGCATTTGAAGCACATGCTATTGATTATTTATTAAAGCCATTTAACCAGGAACGTTTTGATAAAGCGATCAGTAAATTCAAAGAGCAAAAAGCTACAAGCACAGAAAAGGCCACGCAGGACCTATTGGAGACCGCTTCCCAATCTCCGTCACAGAACAACCGGATCGTGGTAAAGAACGGCAGCAAGATCAAGATCATTCCTGTTCACGAAGTACAGTATTTGGAAGCAGCAGATGATTATGTGAAAGTGCATACCGGCGAAGGTTATTTCCTGAAGAATAAGACGATGAATCATTTTGAGCAAACACTGGACGGACAGCAGTTTGTCCGTTCCCACCGTTCCTATATTGTAAATGTGCAGCAGATCACAAGAATTGATCCCTATGAAAAAGATAATCATGTTGCTATTCTTCGCTCCGGTATCAAAGTGCCAGTGAGCAGAACAGGTTATGTACGATTGAGAGAAGTGCTGGGGTTATAAAAAAATTATGCCTGATCGCCCGTCCACAAAGCACCACCAATACTATCTCTTGATGCACCCGTTACTGAAGCCAGTACATTATACTCCTGCCTCCAGCGCAGAACGCCGATCAATGCCATGATCA
>JAEUVP010000419.1 GCA_016786805.1 Chitinophagaceae bacterium
CAGCTGATCGTATTGATGGCGGATCACCAGACAGCCGGTGGTTACCCGAGAGTGGCACATGTGATCACAGCCTGTCATTCCCGGCTGGCACAACTAAAGCCCGGGGAAGCTATTCGTTTCAGGGTTACCAGTATTGCAACGGCTGAAGCGTTATTGTTACAACAGGAACAACATTTATTGCAACTGCAAAATGCCTGTCAATTTAAATTGGAACAACTACTGCATGCGTATTGATATCAATTGTGACCTGGGCGAAGGAATGGGTAATGACAAAGAGATCATACCCTTCATTACATCGGCTAATATTGCCTGCGGGTATCATGCGGGCGATACGGATACGATGTGGGCAACAATTGAATATTGCATAACGAACAAGGTGGCTATCGGCGCTCATCCTTCATTCTTAGACAGGGCCAATTTTGGCCGGACAGAACTACAATTAGCTCCTGATGAAATTTATGAACTGGTCATCCAGCAGCTGATCATTATTGATGAACTGCTTTCATCTTTTGAGACACTACTGCGGCATGTTAAACCGCATGGGGCATTATATAATCTCTCTGCCAAAAATGCTGACACGGCACATGCCATTGCAAAAGCGGTTAAGAATTACAATAGTAACCTGGTCCTGGTTGGCCTGAGCGGTAGCCATTCAATCAGTGAAGCAAAGAAACTGGGTTTACAAACTGCCAGTGAAGTATTTGCTGATCGTACCTACCAGGATAATGGATTGCTTACTCCCCGGACAGCCGGTAATGCATTGATAACTGATATGGATCAAATGACCGCACAGGTTTTACAAATGGTAAATGAAGGAACTGTTACTTCAGTATCCGGAAAGAAGATACCCATAACAACAGAAACGATCTGTATTCACGGTGATGGGAAATTTTCCCTTGAGTTTGCTAAAGCCATTCACCATATTCTTACACAAAGTGAATGAAAAAAAATTCTGCCATCCTGGGTGCTGCATTCCTGATGGCAACTTCTGCTATTGGCCCCGGTTTTTTGAATAATACCAGTTTATTCACCAGCCAGCTGCTAACGAGTTTTGGTTTTGTCATTCTTATTTCTGTATTACTTGATATAGGTGTACAGTTAAATATCTGGCGCATCATCACGGTGGGTGAAAGAAGGGCACAGGATCTTTCCAATCAATTGTTACCCGGGCTTGGCTATGTGTTGGCTTTCCTAGTTGCTTTTGGCGGCCTGGCTTTTAATATTGGTAATATAGCGGGCTGCGGTTTAGGGTTTGAAGTAGTAACTGGACTTGATACAAAATGGGGAGCTGTTATCAGCTGTGTTATAGCGTTGTTTATATTCTGGATAAAAGATGCCGGTAAAGCTATTGACTGGTTTGTAAAGATCGCTGGTATTGCGATGATCGTGTTAACGGTCTATGTTGCTTTTGCTTCCCATCCACCGGTATCAAAGGCATTATTACATACGTTATGGCCCGAAAAGATAAATATCAAAATGATCGTGGCCCTGGTGGGCGGAACGGTGGGTGGTTATATCAGTTTTGCAGGTGCTCATCGTTTGCTGGATGCAAATGTAAAAGGAGTTGCCGCTATTCCGCAGGTGAACAGGAGTGCCATAACAGGGATCATCATTACTTCGATCATGCGGTATGTATTGTTTCTTGCTGCATTGGGTGTTGTCTGGAACGGGGCTGTATTAGGTGAAAAAAACCCTGCTGCTTCCGTGTTTCAGCATGCTTCCGGTACAATAGGCTATACATTTTTCGGGATCGTGATGTGGGCAGCTGCTATCACTTCAGTGATCGGGGCTTCGTATACATCCATTTCTTTCCTGAAAACATTTTCTCCTGTTCTTGCCAACAATCAACGCTGGCTGGTCACCCTTTTTATTCTTATCTCCACAATTATTTTTCTCCTGTTGAAACAGGCGCCTGGTTATATTCTGGTAACAGCAGGGGCCTTGAACGGTTTGATATTGCCGGTTGCTTTAGCCATCATGCTGATAGCGGTGAGCAGGAAAAAACTATTTACAACGTATCGGCATCCGTTATGGATGCAGATCACCGGCTGGATCGTTGTGCTGATCATGAGCTGGATGGGATATATGTTGCTGGAAGAAAGTATTGGCAAATTATTGTAAACAAAAAAGCCCAACCATAGGGTGAGTTGAGCTTTTTGTTATCATCCATCCTTGTTGTTGTGTCCAATCAGTCGTTTAATATTTTTGAGTTATCCAGGTATTTTTTTGAAGGGTGATAGATAAAAAGGCAGGTGCCATTTTTTATCGTATTGATCAATGTTGCACTTTCTTCCTTTGGAACAGCCGGGCACCCATAGCTGCGACCCATGAATGAACTGTTGTTCATTCTCCGGGCACCGATATAATCAGCACCATGGATCACGATGGCCCGTTGAAACGCTTTATCATTAAAGCCGGGTTCCAGGCCCTGCACCTTTAAGGATAAACCATGTTCTCCTGTATAGGTATGCCTGGTTACATAAAAACCGAGACTGCTTTGCAGGGATTCCGGGGTATTGGAAAATTTAGTAGCATAATCCAAGCCTGAATTGCGGCCATGTGCCACCCAGGTATTCATTACCACTGTTTCATTATTGATATCGATGAGGTATAATCTTTTTTGTTTAGAAGACTGGCTGAAATCACAAATGGTCAGGTACGCTGTATTAGTTAACTGTTTATTTTCTATTAGTTTCTGATAACCTTTCCAGGCATACTCAAATGCTTCTCTAGATAAACCTTTTAGTTCCAGCTCTAATGACTGGTATAAAACAGTTGCTGTATTTTCAGTGGCTGATAAGAGGTAAGTATGCTGCAGATTCACTGATGCATTGCCGATATGTTGTATATCTGCGAAAGATGACAATGTCAGGAACAAAAAGATAACAGGTATGGATGCTACTAGTTTTTTCAA
Source organism: Chitinophagaceae bacterium (assembly GCA_016786805.1). Lineage (GTDB taxonomy): Bacteria > Bacteroidota > Bacteroidia > Chitinophagales > Chitinophagaceae > CADEDV01. Next base: position 2,915 of record JAEUVP010000419.1, read on the forward strand.
GGGTATCGGATTACGCAATCATTAACGGTACATGCAACAAAAATATTATCCGGTATTAAGAAATACAAGTAATAAAGCACTGTTTTGTAGTTGTTTGCGTATTTATTCGCAAACAACCGGTCATATCATACCGGTAAAACTACTAACACACTATTCTTTTGTAAACATATAACTACAAGCTGTTTCCCCTTAATTCTCCATGATCTTATTGATATCTCTTTGCTTGCTGATAAACTCGCTTGAATAGATCTTTAATAATAGAATAAATAAGGAGATGAGCAGGGGGCCAAATATCAGGCCAATAAAACCAAAGAGGTTGAGACCGATAATAACACCAAAGACAGTTGTTAATGGATGTACATCACCCAGTTTGCGCAATAAGGTAAAACGAAGCAAATTATCAACAGTCCCAATAATACCAAATCCAAAGATCAGCATAGCAATACCACGGCCCGTTTCTTCACCGGCAAAAAAGATAATGGCAAGGGGTACATAGGCTAAGGCCGCCCCCACCACCGGCAACATACCTGCAATGCAGGTGACACCAAACCAGAAAAAAGGTTCTTTCACACCGATAATGAGATAACCTACCAGGCCCACCAGGCCCTGGGCAAAAGCGATCAACGGGATACCGAGAGCATTTGATACCACCATTTTATTGACTTCTTTACTTACCTTATCTACGTTTTCGTCTTTCAGTGGAATGTATTCATAGAGGGTATCTTCCATGTAACGGCCGTTCACCAGCATAAAATAAAGAATGAAGTACATGAAGAAGATAGTGGTCACCGTATTAAAGGTAGCGCCCAGGATACGGGGAAGGCTTTGCGTGATAGCACTACCGAGTTTATTGATATTTTCTTCGCTGGTGATCGTAATGTCAAACTGTTGTTCAAGACTGGCCACGAGTTTTTTGAGGGCGGCCACCAGTTCTGATGAATGCTGCACGGCATAGGTGACTTTTGAAGAAAGCATATTGGCCAGCAGGCCGACGGGCAGCAGGATCACAATCAAAGAAAGCAGCATCAGTAGAGCGGCGGTCCATCCTTTGCGCCATTTCTTTTTTTCAGTGAGGAAGAACATCAAGAGGTGCATTAATATATATAAAGTCATTGCACCCAGTACGGCGGGTAAGAAGGA
>JAEUVP010000428.1 GCA_016786805.1 Chitinophagaceae bacterium
ATGGCAATGGTATAAAGTAGTTTTCTTTTGCTGGTGGTTCTGATCTTTTGGGTAACTATATCAAACCCGTTATGGGTATCTATGATCTCCACAATCGTCATAGCACCGAGTAAAAAAAAGAGTATGGAAGCTATCTCGGCCAGGTGATGAAGCAGTTCTTCTGATACCGCTTCCGGGGAAGCGGCCTGTACCATATAGATGGTCCAGCAAAGCACACCGGTTATCAGCGCAGAGGCGGCTTTGTTTAAACGAAGCGGATGTTCAAAAGCAATAGCGGTATATCCCAAAATAAAAACAGTAATAATTAATGCGGTAACCATGGTCTTAATTAATTTGAACAGACTGTTTGATCAGCCGTTTGTGACTTAAAAAAGCTTCCCGTTTTTGGGTAATGAATTATCAAAACTATTTGTTTATCAGCACCTGAAGATCCGATACAAGATAATTTTTCTTTCAGGCAATTTTCTCTTTATTGACTTACGCCCTGCCAGATTTGCGATCCATATGGCCGGGTAAAACTGCTGCTACCTGTTTCCTGGTTTTATAGCAACCGGCCATTCATCCCGCAAAAACCTCAATTCACCACTTTGAGGTATAAAACAGGAAAAAAAATCTCCCTACATTTGTCCCTCGTCAATTTTACGTATATGAAGATCTGCTAAGGTTCGCCCCCATTGTAAATCAGAACCTGAATTTTACGGACACTAGCAACTTTCCTGTTGCAACCCTGCTTTTCCCTGTCTGTCAGTGGCAAGCAGTCACTAGTATTTTCATTGACCATTTTAATTATTACCAACCATGTCGCAAACGACTACTACCAATAGGTTATCCTATTTCTTTACCCTCGTCAAACAATCCCTCCGGGGCGACGAACACGATTATACCAAGGGCAGCATCCGCTCCGCCATTGTATTACTGGCTATTCCCATGATACTGGAACTAAGCCTTGAATCGGTGTTTGCTGTGGTGGATATGTATTTTGTCAGCCATTTACCCAACAGTAAAAATGCTATTGCCACCGTCGGACTCACAGAATCTGTGATTTCATTGATCTATACTATAGCTATTGGGCTCAGTGTGGCGGCAACCGCCGTGGTGGCCCGCCGTATTGGAGAAAAGAATCCTGACGGGGCCGCCCATGCAGGAGCCCAGGCAATTGTTATTTCCATATTCGTGGCCCTTATTCTCGGCATTGCAGGCGTAGTTTTCGCTGCTGATATTTTAAAGATCATGGGAGCTGCCCCTGAAGTGGTGAAAGAAGGAACCATTTTTACCCGTATCATGATGGCGGGTTCTTTAGTGATCATTTTATTATTCCTTATCAATGGAATTTTCAGGGGTGCCGGTGATGCCGCTATGGCCATGTGGAGTTTATGGATCGCCAGTGGTATTAATATTATTTTATGCCCTCTCCTAATCTATGGATACGGACCTTTCCCTGAACTGGGATTAAAAGGCGCTGCTATTGCCACCACCATCGGCCGGGGTGCCGGGGTGCTCTATCAATGTTATCACTTATTCGGCGCCAAAAAGACCATCAAATTAAAACGATCTCATTTCAACTGGGATCTTCCGGTGGTAAAAACATTATTCAATGTGGCATGGCCCGCTACTTTCCAGTTCTTTATTCAAAGCGGAAGCTGGATCGTTCTTGCCTGGTTGGTATCACATACCGGCAGCACCGAAGCATCTGCCGGCTACCAGGTGGCCATCAGGAATGTGGTTTTCTTTATTTTACCGGCCTGGGGATTAAGTAATGCCGCCGCCACCCTGGTAGGGCAGAATCTCGGTGCACAACAACCAGAAAGAGCAGAAAAAAGTGTGATGCTGACAGCTCGGTACAATGCGATTTTTATGGCAGGGGTTATGCTTTTATTCCTTCTGTTCGCCTCCCCGATCATCAGCATTTTTACCAAAGAACCCGAAGTACACCGCTATGGCACCAGTGCCCTGCAGATCATTGGCGCCGGGTATATTTTTTATGGCATAGGCATGGTAATGATACAGGCGCTGAACGGTGCAGGTGATACCAAAACACCCACCTGGATCAATATTTTTGGTTTCTGGTTGTTCCAGATACCACTCGCCTGGTTACTAGCCAAAGAGTTTGGTATGGGGCCCACCGGTGCTTTTATTGCAATCCCTGCTGCCGAAACACTGCTTGCATTAGCCGCCTGGTATTTTTTCAAAGCCGGTAAATGGAAGTTGGTGAAATTGTAATAAAGAATACATGATTACAATATAAATAAGACCGGTCAGCAGATCGGCCTTATTTATTTAATTTAGTAGTTGTATATAATTACTGTATGAGCGACACCATCAGTCAGAACCGGATCCGGCAGATCTTCTTTATTGTCATCCTGCTTTTACTCGGTTTGTTATTATTTCTGGAACTCTATTCCTTCTTACCCGCCGTACTGGGTGCAATGACTTTATATATATTAATGCACCGCTGGATGTTCTTCCTCACTGAAAAAAAGAAATGGCGCAAAGGATGGACCGCCGCTCTACTGATGCTGCTTTCTTTTATTGTGATCCTGCTGCCCGTCGGCCTGCTGGCCAATATGCTTTCTTCAAAAGTCACCTATGCCGTGCAGCATTCATCCGAACTGGTGGCCGCCCTCAAAAAACTCGTGGCCAGTCTTGAACAACAGTTTGACATTACGATCACCAGCGAAGAAAATATCAATAAACTCGGTAGTGCTATCACGCAAAGCCTTCCCCGTATCCTGGGTGCTACCTTTAATACGGTAACCACTATCTTCTTCATGTACTTCATTCTTTACTTTATGCTGGTGAACGGCCGGTACATGGAAGATACCCTCTATGAATACATTCCACTGAAAGACGAAAACGTAGATAAGGTAAGTAAAGAAGTCAACAAAATGGTGGTATCAAATGCTCTCGGTATCCCGTTGATCGCTTTTGCCCAGGGCCTGGTGGGCCTGGTAGGTTATCTGATTATCGGTGTGAAAGAACCTTTTTTCTGGTTTGGTGTCACCTGCATTGCAGGTATGTTGCCGGTGGTGGGTGCAGCCTTAGCTTATGTACCCTTAGCCATCATATTTTTTGCCGGCGAACAAACGGGCCGTGGTATTGCCATGATCATCTTTGGATTTGGTATTATTGGGACTGTTGATAATTTACTTCGTTTTACCTTATTGCGCAAACTGGGTGATGTACATCCATTAACAACTGTCTTTGGTGTTATTATAGGTCTCAACCTCTTTGGTTTTATTGGCCTGATATTTGGCCCCCTGCTCATCTCCTTATTTATTTTATTATTAAAGATCTATTCCAGCGAGTTTATCAGCAAGCAAAGAGATATCAATAAGATCATGGAGAATTAAGGGGAAACAGCTTGTAGTTATATGTTTACAAAAGAATAGTGTGTTAGTAGTTTTACCGGTATGATA
>JAEUVP010000457.1 GCA_016786805.1 Chitinophagaceae bacterium
ATGATCCTGCTGGAAACGCTTATTTTCATTTTGCTCTTGTGAAACCGATGTTCTTACAGAGTTATCATAGGTTGTGGTAGTTGGTGTGCTGCCTTCGCCAAGATTAATGAATGAAAACGGTAACCGGCTGTAACTTCTTCCTGTATTAAAACCAAAGTCACCATACAGCACCGATTTCCAGGTAAAGTTTTTCAGGAATTTTACTTCGGCAAATAAATTACCAATCACCCGGTAGCCCTTATTGATAGAATTCCTGTCGTTCCTTTTTAAAGCAGCTATAGGATTGCCTACCTGTGCCCGTTGAAAAGACGGCATACTATAATAAGTGTTCTCATCAAACTGAACAGGGACGATCGGGGCCGCCCACAACGCATTGGTGACAGAGGCAGCAGGAGGATTGCTGATAAAATGATAGCCGGTTATATCACCGCCCACTTTTATGTTCTGGTTAATTTTTATTTCTTCTCCCAGTCGCAACAGGAATCGTTCATACTGATCGTTCTTCAACACCCCTTCCTGGTTGGTATAACCGAGGTTCAGGTGGGTGGTTGTTTTTTCTCCGCTATTGGCAATACTGAGATTATGTGTGGTCATCACTGCATTTCTCAACACAAGGTCCTGCCAGTTGGTATTGGCTGTATAATTGGTATAGTCAAACGGAGCTGCATTCAGGTTTGCCAGTTGTGCATTATACAGTTTCTTAAATCCTTCCGCATCGGTTACTTCAATCCTGTCCTGTACCCGTTGAATTGCAACAGTACTTTGCAGGTTAATCACTGTTTTTCCCCTTGCTGCTTTTTTGAGTGTTACGGCAATCACGCCATTCGCTGCCCTCATACCATAAATAGCAATGGAAGAAGGATCCCGTAATATATCAATTGATTCAATATCGGCAGGGTTGAGATAATCAATATTGTCTTGTAAAATTCCATCCACAACGTATACGGGGCTGGCTGAGTTGGTACTGTTCACGCCACGGATACGCACCACCGGGCTTGCACCTGCACGGCCCGAGTTGGAAATAGTGAGACCGGGTACCCTGCCCTGTAAAGAAGCAATAGGGTTTGTAGAAGGCATTTTTGCCACTTCTTCTCCTTTTATTGAAGAAACAGAACCCGTAAGATCTCTTTTTCGTTGCGTACCATAACCAATCACCACGATCTCGTCCATAGCCCGTTCAACCGGTTTCATCGATAACTCGATTGTTGTACGGCCGGCTACTCGTTCTTCTACGTTAGAAAACCCGACATATGAAAAAACAAGTACTGCATCATCAGGTACCGTAATGGAGAAATTACCATTCGCATCAGTGGTGGTACCATTGGTTGTTCCTTTTACAGATACAGACACACCGGAAAGCGGTTGGCCTTTTTCATCGGTAACTTTTCCTCTTACCTCTTTTGCCACTACCTCAGGTATGGGTGCTGTAATTACCTCCGGTTCCGGTATTTTTCTTTTTACAATGATCGTGTTTTCAGCAATGGTATACGTCAGTGACTGATCCCTGAAACAAATATCCAGTACTTTCTCCACCGTTTCTTTTTTTACAGCCAGTGAAACAGTTTTAGCCGAGCGGATCGTTTCATCGGCATAGAAGAACTGGATCCCGGTCTGTTTCCTGATCTCTTCAAATACTTTCTGAAGGGATATATTGTTTTCTTTGATAGTGACCTTCTGGGTAAACCCGGTAGCACTAAGCTGAAGGCAGGCGGCGATCATTAAAACTGTAGTTAGTTTCATAATCTTAATCGTTTGTTTTGCGATCCGGCGCTGAATGAGCCCGGACCGGCAAACAGCAGTTAAATACATAAATTTGTAAAGGTTGTCCTTCCGGGTGCATGCACCCGGAAGAGGGTTGAATAATAAGCAGCGCATTATTGTTTATTAAAAGACTCAAACCATCTGCCGGATCCTGCCGCAAACAGGTTCCGGTTTTTTATTGAGTCCTTTGCTGTTACCCGTCATTATCATACGGATAAAAACACCGGGATTTTGTCTTCTTCATATAGTGTTCTTTTATCTTGATACAATTATTTTTCTTCCCTCTGTCCTGAAATGTACCTCCCCCGTCAGCTGAAGCTTCTCGAATACTTTAGATACATTATCGTTGCGGGTCAGCTGGCCCGTGAAATGCAGGTCAACAGCTCCTTTGTATTCTATATCCACATCATACCAGCGGGCAATCTGTCTCAGTATACTTCTCAGGTCAGCACTTTTAAACTGAAATCGTCCTTTTTTCCAGGCCACAGCTTCTTCGGTATCGGCATTGTCGAGCACACTGATCTTTCCGGCTTTACTGATTCCGGATTGCTGACCAGGTGTTAAATAACTGGCAGCCTGTCCGGCAGCTGGTACAGATATTTTTACTTTACCTTCAAGCAGGGTTGTTTTTATGCTGGCTTCATCATCGTATGCATTGATATTAAAATGAGTTCCCAGTACCTCCACTTCCGAATTGACCGCTTTCACTTTAAAGGGCAGTTTTTCATTTTTTGCAACTTCGAAATAGGTTTCGCCGGTCACTTCCACTTTCCTTTCACTACCGGTAAAAAAAACAGGGAACCGTATAGAAGATGCTGCATTCAGCCAAACCTTTGTACCGTCTGATAAAGTAACCTGGTACTGACCACCACGGGGTGTGGTAATGGTGTTATAAAATGCTTCGTCGTTTTCGGTTACAGTTTGCCCGTTTACTTTATAAACTAATAATCCATTTTCCAATTTTTCAATTTTCGTATTTCCTTGTATTCCAAGTAATCCATCACTGGCACTGTCAAGTACAATCACTGATCCGTCAGCCAGTGTAAGCAGGGCTATATCGCCACCCGGCTTAATTTCGTCAGATGGCTGAGGTTTTATCGCTACCGGTTGTCCTGGTATTTTCGTTTCCTTTCCTGTACCAAACAATAAATAAGCAGCAGTTCCCAGCAAACACAAAAGGGCTATAGCGGCCGCTACTTGCTTCCATCTTTTGCGCAGGGGAACCACCTGTTTTAAGGAGCCGTCACTGATCGTTTCCAGCAACCGGGCCCTCATCCTTCCCGCCAGTTGTTCCTCATTGATAGCTTCACCCGTGTTTACCTGTGCAACACTATCATCGAAAGAATGATACCATTCATTAATGAGGTTGATCTCTTCCTGACTGGCGGTTCCGGCCTCAAATTTTTGGATCAGTTCGGCTAAGTTTTGAGCTGTATTCATAATGCTATATAAATAGGTATACCCGGAAGGAGATATCCCCCACGGCTTTTAAAAATATTTCAGCAAGTGCATTACCACATAAGGGTAAAAAAAGATTGCAGCAAACTGCGGGTAGCTAGTTTCAACTGGCGGATAGCTTTACCCAGCTGGTTTTCCACTGTTTTAGGCGACAGGTGGAGTTGACGGGCAATTTCCTTCACGGGCATTCCGGCATCACGGCTGTATTTGAAAATGATGCGGCACTTTTCCGGCAGATGCTCCACTTCTGTTTTAACCAGCTCCAGGATTTTTTTATAATGCAGGGAGGTTTCCACCGGCATTTCGACAATAGAAGAAAGTGAAACGTTCTGTTCGATTTGCTTTGCCCGGCTCTTTTTCTTTATAGTGGAAAATACAGAATAACGAACGGCAACGGCCAGGTAGTTTTCTAACTGATCAATGTTCACCTGGGTTCGGTTATTCCAGAGGCTCGCAAAAACATCATGTACAATATCTTCAGCAGATTGCTTGTCTTTGATACGGTTGAAGGCGATCACAAATAATTTTTTCCAGAACCTGTCATATAATTCTGTGAAGGCTGCTTTATCATCCTGCGCCATCAGGGAAAGCAATTCATTCTCTTCATATGTTCTGTAAGTATTGAGCATCAGTAAGCAAGCGGAAATAAAAGTAAAGAATTTGGCAGAAATAAACCATGACTGTTTATTTTATTTGCCGTTATCATTGTATTACTGCTCAAAAAAATCCGGAGGATGATCAATACTGAAAATTATGGATTACTCTATGCTATATGCAACTGACTGAGAAAGAAATTTGATTAATTCAGGCTGATTTTTAATAAAAACCCGCCGCCCGGAGCGAGGTGAATGAATTCTTTACCTTCTTTATTTGAATTTGTGGTACTAAGTGTATAGTCGCTTCCGTAATTATGGGCATTGACCCCATCTTTACAAACAGTAATACGGTAACTTCCTGCTGCCAGGAAATCCAAGGGCAATTGAATATCTCTTGCCTCACTGTTATTCAACCCTGCTACAAACCAGTCGCTGCCTTTTCTTCTTGCCGTAACAATGTACTCACCAATTTTTCCCTGTAAAACCCTTGTTTCATCCCATACAGTTGGAATGCTTCCCAATAATTCCATGAATGCCGGCTCCTGCATTCCCTGGCTGATATTACCACTGAATATCTGTAAGGGGCTGTCATATACAACAAACATAGCCAGTTGGTGACATCGGGTGCCAATGCTCATTGGATTTTTTCCAATGGGCCTGAACTGGTCCTTTTGCGCATTCAGTAAAAGACCCGGTTCATAATCCAACGGACCTGCCAGCATCCGGGTATAAGCAATGGCTACATTATGTTCCGGAGTAGCAAGTTCGCTCCAGATATTCCATTCAGCTCCCAGCACTCCTTCTTGTGTGATAGCATTGGGCCAGGTACGGTTAAATCCTTTAGGCGGGTAAGCTCCATGAAACATTACTGCAATTTTATGATCGGCGCAGGCTTTCGCAATCCGGTGATAGAAGTTAACCATCGGCTGATCATCACGATCCATAAAATCGGTCATGATAGAAGCAATTCCCCATTTATTAAACTGCTTTAATGCACTGTCCAATTGTTTATCCAGGGTGGAGCATAGTGTCCACAACATCAGCCGGATATTATTTTTATTTGCATAAGCCACCAGCTCCTCCATATTTATATCGGGGTTGATCTTAAAAAGATCCTTCACCTCGCTCCAGCCGGCATCGAGCATTACCTGGTCAAAACCGAAGCGTTTGGCAAAATCAATATAATATTTATAAGTAGCGGTATTGATCCCGGCTTTGAATGGAATATTAAAAAGGTTTATGCCGGTGATCCATTCATCCGTGCCCTTACCATATTTTATCCAGGAAGGATCGATGATCTGCGATTCGTCTCCTAAAATATACAACAGGTCATTTACCGGAAGCTCAGTATCATTCTTCGCCACCAATATGGTCCGCCAGGGCAGTAGCCTTGTCCCTTTTGTCCGGGCAATATAATCTGCTCTCTCCGTGACTACATATTGCGGGAAATCTCCCTCCATTAATTGCTCACTCTTCGGGTAGGGTGCAAATACAGCTTCTAAAGCATTATCCTTTTTTTGCAAAAACATCCCGGGATAATCATAAATACCCGCATCGGAGACGGCAAGCAGGTAACCATTGGGTAAAGAAATCGTAGCCGGTGAGTACGTAAGCATTGTATCAGCGATAGCAGCTAATTTTTCCTTCTTATATACGGCTTCAAAACTGGTATGAAACCGGTCCACATTTTGGCGCTTATCCATATGGGCAAACCAAACAGCTGCGTTCTTATCCAGCTCAAATAAAGCCGTTTCATTCGTTATACTAACGGAGTCCCTGAACCGCAGGCCAATACGATACGCCATGCCATTATCATACAACCGGAATATGACCGAAAAGGGTTGTTTAAAGATCAGTTCCAGTTGCCGGTAATTGTTTTGAATAATAGGCTTGCGATACGGTATTGGAACAATTACAGATTCATTAAGCCGGCTGTATATTTTTTTGGCAACAGCCAGCCGGGTTGATAGCTGCTGACCATTACTTAATTTGATATCCACTGAGGGGGAAGATTGCAGTGGCTGATCCCCGGCAAATAAACCATACGAAAGTTTTCCGTTTGTATTCACTTCAAGCCGCAGTGATGAATCCGGTGAATACAAAACGAAAAGCTGCTGAGAAGATCCCACAGTACTTAACAACAATATCCAACAAATTGTAAGCAGGTATCTCATCAGCAGCTTTTTACTAAATGAATAGTTTTATTTTATCCAGTTTACTTTGCCTTTTTTCACATCCCTTGAATTGCCGCCGATCATGATCTCAAAATCACCAGCTTCCCAGTCATATTTCAGATCGTAATTATAAAATTTCAGGTCTTCCGGGGTGATGCTGAAAGAAACCGTTTTAGTTTCACCGGCTTTCAGCTCGATCTTCTGGAAGCCCTTCAGTTCTTTGACCGGTCTTGTTACAGAACCCACTATATCACGGATATACAATTGCACCACTTCTTTGCCATCATATTTCCCGGTATTCGTAACTGTAACCGAAGCTGTCAGCGTTTGCTTTCCTTTTAATGAAGTATTACTGAGTTGAATATCACTATACGAAAAAGAAGTATAGCT
>JAEUVP010000464.1 GCA_016786805.1 Chitinophagaceae bacterium
AGTATTCACCATCGAATTATCAATCTTGTGGGCCCATATTGTTTTTCGCTCTGCCGGGTCAATGCAATACACCACACCGCTTTTGGTGCCGAAGAAAAGCAATCCTTCTTTTTCAATCAGCATGGATGGAACATGTTCGTAACCAAATCCCACATGCATTTTCCAACTGGCCTTTTGTTGTTCACGGCTGGCTGCATAGCCCACAATTGTATCCTGCATACTTTTCCCATATACCCATTTGCCATCTGCGGACATCCCGATTGATTCACGAACACCCCCGTCTTTACTACGCCATAAAGTTTGCCCGGTTGCGCCATCAATGGCAGACACGAAACGATCAGGTGCCATGATATAGACTACTCCATCTGAAGCAACAGGAATACAGGAAGCAGGCGAATAATTCCTGATCGCAGATCCATTATTCCATTTCCACATCAATTCTCCATGCGAACTGCTTACGGCATACAAATGCCGGTCCCAGGCACCAAAGATCAATTTCCCATCACATAATAAAGGGGTACTGACAACGGGTCCATCCAGCCCGGTATATTTCCAGATTGTTTGCCCGTTGTTAACATTTAAAGCAAGATAAGAATGATCACTTCCGCCAATGAACACAGTATCGCCGTTGATCAACGGGGAACCCAGCACTGCTGCAGCTGTGCCCTTTTTCCATACCAGTTTACCAGTTTTAATATTTACACAATAGATCCATACATCACCTGATCCAAAAATCACATTCTCCTTTGCAACGGCCGGTGTAGAAAAGATGGAACCTCCTGTGGTGAAACTCCATTGCTGCTTTCCATCCTTCAGACTAAAACAGGCAACAACGCCATTTTGATTGCCCACTATTACTTTATCACCTGCCACAACTGCCGTTGAGATTATGTTTGCATCAGAAGCGAATCTCCAGTCTTCCTTCACATATGAATAAGTTGAGTTGATGCTGTAGTCAGGTCTTGGAAATTTCTTTGTCTGGTCGAACTGCCGGGTCTCAATTTTAACTGCCGTCCATGTTTTCAGGGTTTCCACGCCTGGTTTTCGTTCTGTAAAAAAGATAGAATCGTTTTTTATATCCACCAGGTTATAACCGCCAACCGCAGCCTTTGCCCGCAGGTTAGACCTGCCCATCACACCGGGAATGTCTTCAAAATTCATAGACTTATTAGCATGACCATGACCACAAAGTACCGCCCAGGTATTCTGTTTTTTTAACCGGTCCGTTATTTCATACCAGTTATCCAGACCGTTATCTATAGGGTAATGATTCAGGAAGATAACCGGTTGGCCTGGTTTTAATTTTTTAAGTTCTGTATCCAGCCAGTTCACTGCATCCCGGGGCACATGCCCATCGCTCATCCGCACATAAGGTCCGGATGCACAACCGAGGAATTGGATCCCATTATATTCAAAACTGAATTTATCCGCACCAAATATGGTAGTGAACATCACGCCGCCACTTTCACTCCAGCCGGTATCATGATTTCCCGGAATGATATACCAGGGAATATTGAGACTGTCTAATATTTGTTTGGCCAGTTTTAATTCTTCGTTAGTACCCAGTTCGGTGATATCTCCTGTTAATACAACAAAAGCAATACCTGTCATGGCATTGATATCCCTGACCGTACGGCGAAGATCTTCTTCTGCTGCACCATTCGGCGAACCGATATGCGTATCGGAAATAAAGGCAAAACGAAAGGGTTGTACCTGAGCTGATCCATGCAGCGTAATGACAAGAGTCAGCAGGAATAAAAATTGCTTCATACAGCAAGTTAACTAATCTCTCCTTTCATAAAACCGGCTTGTCTCGGCAATGATTCACAGGTTCAGGGAAATATATTTTCAATAAATTTTGAAAATTCGGAATCAGGTTGGTAGTTTTACAACATGAAACTAACAGAAGCCAAACAACAATTCATCAGCAGCTGGGGTGCTTTTGGTACACATTGGGGTATCAACCGCACCATGGCACAGATCCATGCCCTGCTGCTTATCAGTCCCGATCCTTTGACACAGGACGATATTATGGAAGAATTGAACATCAGCCGGGGGAATACGAATATGAATATCCGGGAACTGATCAACTGGGGACTGGTGGAAAGAGTATTGCTGTCCGGAGAACGCAAGGAATATTTCAGCGCAGAAAAAGATATTTGGAAAGTGGTGAAGCAGATCGTAAAAGAAAGAAAGAAACGGGAACTGGAACCGATGCTGCAGTTACTGGATAAACTGGAGGAAGTGGAAGGTGATAAAAGAGACAAGCATGTAAAGACCTTTGTAGATACAGTGAGTGGTATTAAGAAACTGGGCAAACAGGCAGATAAAACCTTAGATGTGATGATCCGGGCAGAAGAAACCTGGTTTGTCGGGAATTTGCTGAAAATGTTTAAGTAAAGGCTAATATTCTAATACTTAGTTCTCAATGAGACTATCCTTTAAAACCACTGATTTCCTGATCCAGCTTATTGGCTTTGCTATTGGCTTGTTTATGATTCCTTTCCAAGAACGGTTTCTATTAATGTATTTTTTAGTTGGAGGGTGGCAAATAGGAAGCCTGCTAATTCATTGGTTTGATAATAGGGGGTTACAACTCACCAGTAAAAGAAGTGCTTATGCATGGACAGCTTTGGTGACCGGTATTCTGACCCTCTTAATAGTTTTATCTGATAGTGAAATTCTTCTGCCTTATTTGGTTATTGTATTAGTCTTTACTCCTGTTTTAGCTATTTGGTATATGAGCATCTGCTACAGGGAAATCATACGCTTGAGAAAGCGGGACCTCATTCATTTAAAATAAATTCGGTTAGCTTTACAGTATGCCGCAAAAGAAAACACTGGTCCTCGGTGCTTCCGACAATCCTTCCCGTTACAGTTATTTAGCAGTACAGCGGTTAAGAAGTCATGGTCATCCTGTGGTGGCTATTGGCCGCAAAGCCGCCGTGGTAAACGATGTAACGGTTGAAAC
>JAEUVP010000468.1 GCA_016786805.1 Chitinophagaceae bacterium
GAGTACTCCTCTCCTAATACCAACAAACCTTTGCATCTTGGGCATTTGCGAAATAATTTCCTGGGATGGAGTGTGGCAGAAATATTAAAAGCTAAGGGATACGAGATCATTAAAAGCTGTATTGTTAATGACAGGGGTATCCATATCTGTAAGAGTATGATCGCCTGGCAGCTTTTCGCCAATGGCTCCACGCCGGAATCAGCCAATATGAAAGGTGATCATTTTGTTGGCGAATATTATGTGAAGTTCAATGATGAATATAAAAAACAGGTGGAAGAACTGGTGGCAGCTGGCATGACGAAAGAGTTAGCTGAGAAAGAAGCCCCGATCATGAAAGGCACCCAGCAAATGCTGCTGGACTGGGAAGAAGGGAAACCGGAGGTGATTGAATTGTGGAAGACAATGAACAGCTGGGTCTATGCCGGTTTTGATGTAACCTATAAACGTATCGGCAGCGATTTCCAGAAAATGTATTATGAAAGTGAGACCTACCTGCCCGGTAAAAAATTTGTGGAGGATGGATTAAAGACCGGCGTTTTCTTTAAAAAAGAAGATGGCAGTATCTGGATCGACCTCACTGATGAAGGACTGGATGAAAAATTAGTATTGAGAAAGGACGGTACTTCTGTTTATATCACGCAGGATCTTGGTTTGGCACAACAGAAATACGAAGAGTTCAATTATGACCAGAGTATTTATGTGATTGCGGATGAACAGAATTATCATATGAAAGTGTTGAGGTTGATCCTGAAAAAACTGGGCAAGCCTTATGCTGATGGCATCTATCACCTGAGTTATGGAATGGTGGAATTACCAACCGGGAGGATGAAAAGCCGGGAAGGAACCGTAGTGGATGCAGATGATATGGTGGAAGAAATGGTGAATGTGGCCAGGAATAAAACCGAAGAGCTGGGGAAAGTAAAAGATTTCACCGAAGCCGAACTGAAAGAATTGTATGATACGATTGCCTTAGGAGCGTTGAAGTTTTTCTTACTGAGAGTTGACCCCAAAAAGAAGATGATCTTCAACCCGGAAGAGTCTATCGATTTCCACGGTTTCACCGGTCCGTTTGTGCAATACACCCATGCAAGGATAAAATCCATACTCAGGAAACAAAAAGCGGCCGATGGACCCCAGGCCATGGAGCGTAGCCTGCTGAAACTGGAGAAAGACCTTATCGTTTCGCTGGAGCAATACCCGGCTATTATTGACCAGGCTGCTACAGAACATAATCCATCTTTACTGGCGATCTATGCCTTTAACCTGGCTAAATCATTCAATACGTTCTATACCGAGCATTCTGTAATGAATGCCGAAACCGAAGAGAAGAAACAACTGCGTTTGCAAATAGCCGCCATGACAGCCAATGTGATTGCTTCTGCGATGAGTTTGCTGGGAATACGGGTGCCGGAGAGAATGTAGTACGAGTCGGGAGTGGTTAGTCAGTAGTCTTGAGTACAACATAATTAAAAAAGCAACCAATATGGTTGCTTTTTTAATTTCTTACTATCG
>JAEUVP010000485.1 GCA_016786805.1 Chitinophagaceae bacterium
CGAACTTGTTCGGTACACCATTGAAAGAGATGGTTTCTTAAATGTGTTTGAAGAAATCGGTGCTACTGTATTTGCCAATGCCTGCGGACCCTGCATCGGTATGTGGGACCGCATGGGAGCCGAGAAGCAGGAGAAGAACACCATCGTGCATTCCTTCAACCGCAACTTTGCCAAACGGGCCGATGGCAATCCCAACACCATGGCCTTTGTGGCTTCACCGGAATTAGTAACGGCCCTGGCCATTGCCGGCGACCTGAACTTTAACCCGCTTACGGATACACTTACCAATGATAAAGGCGAACAGGTAAAACTCGATGCACCCGGTGGTGATGAATTACCGGTCAAAGGTTTTGCCGTGGAAGATGCCGGTTACCAGGCACCTGCGGAAGACGGCAGCAAAGTACAGGTGGCCGTGAAGCCCGACAGCAAACGCCTGCAATTACTCTATCCCTTCGCTGCCTGGGAAGGCACCGATCTCAAAGGATTAAAACTGCTCATCAAAGCCAAAGGCAAATGCACCACCGATCATATCAGTATGGCCGGTCCCTGGTTAAAGTTCCGGGGTCATTTGGATAATATCAGTAACAACCTGCTCATTGGCGCCACCAATTTCTTCAATGAAAAAACAGACAGCGTTAAAAACCAGCTCACCGGTGAATATGGCACCGTGCCCAATACCCAACGGGCTTACAAAGCAGCCGGTGTGGGCAGTATTGTGGTGGGTGATGAGAACTATGGGGAAGGTTCTTCCCGGGAGCATGCGGCCATGGAGCCCAGGCATCTCGGTGTAAGGGTGGTACTGGTCAAATCATTTGCCCGTATCCACGAAACCAACCTCAAGAAGCAGGGTATGCTCGCCATTACGTTTGCCAACAAAGAAGACTACAACAAGATCCTCGAAGACGACAGCATTGATGTGGAAGGCCTGCTCGCCTTTGCCCCCGGCAAGCAACTGCAGCTCGTCCTCAACCACAAAGATGGCAGCAGCGAAACCATTGCCGTCAACCATAGCTACAACCAGCAACAAATTGAATGGTTTAAGGCCGGTGGTGCGTTGAATGTGATCCGTAGTGAATTTGCGAAAGGATAATGCTCCTGTCATTCCGATTCCTGTCATTCCGACGATAGGAGGAATCTAACTTATATCAAAGTCCTGCTGAACAAGCGGGACTTTTTTTCTGGCTGCTTATCCGGCTTATGCTGCACGCAGATGTATAGGTAAGAAGAGGGCATAAGTGTTTTACTGTTCGGTAGTTCTACTTAGCTTTCTTATATTGCAAATAATAATTTTCCACCTTATACTATGGCCAAAGCTAAAAAGGCAACTGCCAAAGCAGATATCGATTTTGAACAACAACTCTGGGATGCCGCCAATGAACTGCGGGGCGCAGTGGCAGAAAACCAATACAAGGATTATGTGCTTTCCCTGTTGTTTGCCCGGCACTTAAGCGAACGCTACGCTGAACGGAAAGAAGAACTCATTACATTGGCTTCTGATGAGCAATCAGAATATTTTACAAAAAACAAAAAAGAATTAGACCGGCTTCTCAATGACGACCTGGAATACCAGGTAAAGAACGTTTACAAACTGCCGGAAGAAGCTACATGGGAATATTTAAGGGCCAATGCGGAGCAGGATGATATTAAAGTAAAAGTTGATAAAGCCTTTGTATTGATTGATGATATTCTTGGTGAACGAAATGAAGACTACAAAGGGGTGTTGCAACCCATGTTTGTAAAAAGCCAGTTATCGGCAACCCAAACTGCAGGGCTGATTAATTTGTTTTCCAAACCGGAATTCCTTGAAGCGAATAACCCTGAGGCTGATGTGTACGGCAGAGTGTATGAATATTATATTGGCAAGTTTGCCATGGCAGAAGGTAGCGGTGCCGGACAGTTCTTTACTCCCGGTTCTGTTGTACGGTTATTGGTAGAGATGCTGGAACCCTTGCATGGCAAGATAATGGACCTTGCCTGTGGCAGCGGTGGTATGTTTGTACAGAGTTTGAAATTTGTAAAATCTCATGGTGCTGATAAAAGTGCTATATCTATTTACGGGCAGGAACGCTATGAAGGCACATTGCGTTTGTGTAAAATGAATTTGCTTTTGCGTAACCTGAGCTTTGATGTAAAGCTTGGCGATTCTTTATTACAGGATAAATTTCCTAATGATAAGGCCGACTTCTTTTTAATGAACCCGCCGTTTAATATCAGCAAATGGCACCCGGAAGATTTACCTGATAATGACCCGAGGTTGTTTGGCCCCAAAGAATTATTTACTACAGATGGCAATGCCAACTATATGTGGTTTCAAACTATCTGGCACCATCTGAGTGCAAAAGGAACAGCCGGTGTGGTAATGGCCAATGGCGCTATGACCACCGGCAACCAGGGTGAAAAAAATGTAAGGGAACACATGATTGAAAACGGCATGCTGGATTGTATTGTGCAAATGCCCGATAAACTTTTTTTAACTACAGGAATACCGGCTTGTTTATTTATACTCAGCAAAAACCGGGATGGCAAAGATGGCGAACACCGGGAACGTAAAAATGAAATACTCTTTATTGATGCCCGAAAGCTGGGCCAGATGGTGAGCCGGAGATTAAGAGTGTTTGAAGATGCGGATGTAACAAAAATTGCAGATGCTTACCACCAGTGGAGAAATAAAAGTGGAAAGTACAATGATGCGGAAGGTTTTTGCAAAGCAGCTAAATTGGAAGAAGTAAAAGCCAATAACAATGTGCTCTCTCCCGGCCGCTATGTAGGCACCGAAGCAGAAGAAGATGATGGAGTTCCTTTTGAAGAAAAGATGAAACATTTAACAGTGCAACTGGCTGAACAGTTTGCTGAAGGTGAAAAACTGGAAAAACAGATAAAAGAGAATTTGAAAAGTATAGGGTATGAATTATAAAATCTTATTGAAATGATTTATTCAGAAGAACAATTACAACGATTCAGCAACCCGCCTGCCAAGTATCATACTGCCCAGATAATAAGGACTCATGAAAAAATCAGAGACTGTATTGAAGAAGGAATAGATAAAGACAGGATTAAAGAAAAATACAAATTAGAGTCATGTAAGATTGATATTTATCTGCAAGGTTCTTATAAAAACAGTACTAATATATCAAGCTCCAGTGATGTTGATTTAAATGTTGAGTTTACATCAGTTTATTATTATGATACTACAAATTTACCTGAAGACCAAAGAAGACAAAGGCAACAGGATGCAAACCCCAGTGAGTTTACACAGAATATTTTTAAAGCGTTAGTATGTTCCGTATTAATTGACGAATTCGGTAGTACGGTAATAAAACGGGATAATAAATGTATCAGGTATATTGGTAAAGAGAATAATCCTGATGCAGATATAATTCCATGTTTTTCATTTAAAAAATATACCCAATACACGTCAGAGAATAATTATAGAGCGATAAACGGAATAAAATTTAAGACAGATGACGGTAACTGGATTGAAAATTATCCCAAAATACATTTTGATAATCTTACGAAAAAAAGCCAGAGTACAAATAATGGTTTCAAACCAACGGTGCGATTATATAAGTCTTTGAGAGAAAAACTAGAGGAGAGGGAGCTTTTGGCAAAGGATAGTGCGAAATCTTATTATATTGAAAATCTGTTGTATAATTTAACAGACGGTCTTTTTAGTGGCTCAACTACTGATATTTTCAAAGCTACATTGAACAAACTGGCAAATGATTTCAACTCTGGGGCTATAAAAGCATACAGATGTGCAAATGGTGTTGATGGACTTTTTGATGCAAATAAATGGTATTTGGAAGATTGTAAAAATCTTTTAATTGGCTTAACTAAAATAAGAGATAATAATGCATTTTAAGTATTACAAATCTGAAAGACTTATTTTATTCATTATTGGCCTGGCTGTCTTGGTCGGATATTTTGTTACTGTTTGTATTCATCCACTTATTGAACATGCGAAGGAACCATACAGAACTTTTGTTATTTATACTGAAATGTTTACGGTTCCCTTTTTTGTAACTATTATATTCTTCATCATTGATATATGGGGCTGGAAATATTGGCTATTTAAGTGGCTGGTAGATATCCCAAATTTGAATGGCAGATATGAAGGAAAGGTCATATCAAGTTTTACAATAGACGATAACAGTGTAGAGATACATTTCGCATTGGAAATTGTGCAAACAGCTTCATCTATTCATATTTCATCTTATTACTTCAATCCTGAATTGAATGAGGAAACAGCCTCTTATAGTATTATTGAAGAAATTGAAAAACAAAAAAATGGGATATTTAAGCTTTTCTATTTATACACAAATATGCCGGGCAGGTTGAACAAAGTATTGACACAACACGATGGAACAGCATCGGCAATGTATTACCCTGATATTAAAAAATTAGATGGTGGATATTACAATAGCAGGAAAAACACAGGACAATTTGAAGCGGTTTGGGTAAGTGAGAAACTAATACACAGATATCATAAATAAAACACTCAACAAGTGTATGAACTACGAAAATAGAATTGTTGCTTTTATTGATATACTTGGTTTTGCAGAATTGGTAAAACAGACGGTTAATGATAAAGAGCCTGCGTTAGCAGAGCAAAAATTAAATGCTCTTTATTATGTAGTTGAATATGTCACCGATTTTATTAGACTTTCCAGGGATGAAATAGGTTTTGAAGGAGACACAAAAACAACTTTGTTTTCGGATTCAATTGTTATTAGCATTGATAAAGCTAATAGCCACGGTATATTGGCAATATTCAGGGCTTTGAAAAAACTACAAATCCATTTAATTAAAGATGGTATTTTATTAAGGGGAGGAATAGTTCATGGTAAACTTATTCATAAAGACGATATATTAATCGGGCCGGGTTTGATTAATGCTTACAGACTTGAATCTTCATCTGCTTTATATCCACGAATTGTGATAGACCCGAAAGTAACTTACCTCTATTCAAGGCAAGGCGGTAAAACAATGGGAAAGATGCGAATACGACATTTTGATTATCATAAAACATTCAGCAAAGATTCAGATGGTACATCATACATTGATTATTTTAACGATGTAAGCAATTATTTAAATTCGGGAACCATTGAAAATTATATAAAGGAATTGGACTCAATTATTAAGAGATTTATTCGAAACGATGACATTGGAATAAGAATGAAATACATGTGGATGAGAGAAAAGTTAAAACAATCAGAATATGCAGCTTTAATTCCAAAGCCAGTAAAAAAAATCAAGAAACCTTAAATGCCCCAATTCAAAAAATATAAACTAGGAGAACTTATAACTCACAAAAAAGGGTTTGCTTTTAAATCAAAAGACTATTCAACTATTGGCGTTCCGATTGTGAGAGTTAGTGATTTAACGGAAGATTCTGTTGACCTTTCTAATTGTCTGCATGTAAATAAAAACTTAGTACCGGCTTATTCAGATTACTCTTTGAAAAAAGACGATATGGTTATCACAACCGTAGGTTCTTGGCAATATAATCCAGCGTCGGTAGTTGGTAAAATTATTCGGGTGCCGGAATCTGCGAATAATACACTACTAAATCAAAATGCTGTAAGACTAAGGGCAAATGAAAAAACAAATCAGCATTTTATTTTTTACAGATTGAAATGTGATGACTTTAAAGAATATATTGTAACAGGTGCACAGGGAAGCGCAAATCAAGCAGCAATTACTTTAGAACAAATCTTTGGATTTGAATTTGACCTCCCCGACCTTCCCACCCAAACCCGCATCGCCTCCATCCTTTCCTCCCTCGACGACAAAATAGAGCTCAACCGCCGCACCAACCACACACTGGAACAAATTGCCCAAACCCTGTTTAAAAAATATTTTGTAGATGATATTGACCCGGAGAATTTGCCGGAGGGATGGAAGATGGATATTTTAGAAAGTATGATTGGTGAGTTAGAAACCGGTGGTAGACCTAAGGGGGGTGTTAATTCATATAGTAAAGGTATTCCTAGCATCGGAGCTGAAAACATAGTAAGTATCGGTAAATACGATTTCAAAAAAAATAAGTTTGTTCCAGAGGAGTATTTTGAAAAAATGACAAAAGGTATAGTGAAGAATCGAGACATACTAATTTATAAGGATGGTGGTACACCAGGAAATTTTATACCGCATATAAGTATGTTTGGTGAAGGGTTCCCTTTTGAAATATGTTGTATTAATGAACATGTTTATAGATTTCAAACTAAATATACAGAATATCAAAGCTATGCTTACCTGTGGCTTAACTCATATACTGCATTGGATGAAATGAAGCAAAAGGGAACTGGAGTTGCAATACCAGGTTTAAATTCAACTGCACTGAAATCTATAAGTTTTTTAGTTCCTTCCAGAAAAAAAATGGTTGAATTTAATAAAATTGTTGAACCAATATTTAAAAATATCCTTACAAATTCAAAAGAAAATTTCACTCTTTCAAAAACGAGAGATTATCTTCTACCCAAGTTAATGTCTGGAGAAATAGAAGTGAATGTATCAGAAAAAGAATTGGTTACTTAATAAACTGTAATGAGTAAATACCTTGCCGAGAGTGATATAGAAATTGCTGCCATTGAATGGTTGCTGGAAGATAAACGCTTCCAGTATCATTACGGGCCGGATATTCACAGGTCGCATAAAAAAGCTGTGATTGAAGAGGTGTTTGCTAATTACTTACAGGAAAGATACATGCATGTGCCTGCAAAAATTCTGGCCGAAGTGCAGCAGGAGTTTTTGTTCCAGGCCGGCACCGATATACATCTTCGCAATCATGCATTTCATCTCAAACTCAGCAAGGGCATCAGCAAAAACTGGAAAGACGAGAAAGGCCGTGATTGCTTTGAGCATTTTTATGCAATCAACTATGATGACATTAATAAAAATGATTTTTGGGTGGTGAACCAGTTTGCCATTGAGGGCCGCAATAACCGCCGCCCCGACCTGATAATATTTATCAATGGACTTCCCCTCATATTGTTTGAATTTAAAAACTGGTTTGACCCCGAAGCTACAGTGGATTCTGCCTTTAACCAGGTGCAGCATTACATAGAAGATATTCCGCAGGTTTTTGAAACCAACTGCATCACCGTGGTCAGCGATGGACAAAATACCCTGCATGGCATGTACAGCAGCGGTATGGAATGGTTCATGCCCTGGAAATCGGTGGATGGTATCAAAGTGGTGCAGGATGATTTTGCATTGGAGACACTGATCAAAGGTTTGCTGGTGCCGGAGCGTTTGCTGCCCTATATCCGCCATTATATTTTTCACGAACTGCAAAAAGGAAAATTAGTAAAGGTAGGCGCCAGGTATCACCAGTTTTTTGGGATACAGTTTGCACTGGCCAATACCTTAAACTCAATCCGTCCTGTCGGTGATGGCCGCATCGGTGTCATCTGGCATACCACCCGCAGCGGCAAAAGCATTACGATGGCCATCTACAGCAGCATACTGCGGCAGATGAAAGAACTCAAAAACCCCACCATCATTGTACAGGTAGACAGGTTTGACCTGAGCAAACAACTCTATGAGGATTTTGTAGGCGCCAAGGACCTGGTGGGTGATGTGAAGCTGGCAGAAAACACCGAGCAACTCCGTGACCTGATCCGTGGCGATGCAGGTGGCGTTATTTTCAGTACAATTGAAAAATTTCGTTTGAAGGATACGGCTACCGGTAAAGAGATTGAGCATCCTGTTTTAAGTGACAGGGATAATATTATTGTAATAGCTGATGAATGTCACCGCACCCAATACGGATTGATAACAGGATTTGCCAATAACTTGCGCAGGGCTTTACCCAATGCTTCCTTTATTGGTTTCACCGGCACACCAGTTGACAGCAAGGATGCAGATACGGTTAGTGTATTTGGAGAGATACTGCATATCTATGATATTAAACAGGCAACAGAAGATAAAGCCGTAGTGCCCATTTATTATGAACCCCGGTTGGCTAAACTGCATTTAGCCAATGAACAGATAGAAGATGAAGCGGAGGAGATAACGGACGGTTTAACAGAGAATGAGAAAAACAAGATCATGTGGGCGGCAGTGGAAGATGCAGCCGGCAGTGATGATAGGGTAGCGGAGGTTTCAAAAGACATACTGAAGCATTTTCTTAAGCGCAATGAAAGCCTGGATGGCAAGGCCATGATTGTTTGCATGAGCCGGCGAAATTGTGTAAAAATGTATAATGCTATCACGGCATTGAAAGATTGCCCGGAAGTGGCCGTGGTGATGACCAGCAATATTGCCAAAGACCCGAAAGACTGGAGTCCGCATATCCGCACCAAAGAACAGATGGAAGCAGTAAAGGCAAGATTCAAAGATCCTGATGACCCGTTAAAAATTGTAATTGTAAGAGATATGTGGTTAACAGGTTTTGATAATCCGCCCCTGCATACCATGTATGTAGATAAGATTATGACAGGGCATAACCTGATACAGGCGATTAACCGGGTAGCTACCATATTCAAAGACAAACCCAGCGGGTTGATCGTGGATTATATCGGCATTGGTGACCGGCTGAGGGATGCAACCAAAAAATATACCGGCAGTGGCGGCAAAGGGGATGTAACGATCGATATTGAAGAAGCAATTGCGATGATACAGGAAGAAATTGCTGTACTAAAGAAATATTTGCCCCGGGAAGGATTTTACAGCCATTGGGCCACGATCAGTACAGGGGATAAACTGAAGCTGATGCAGGAAGCCGTGAACTATATTGTATCGGAAGAAGAGCGAAGCAAGGAGTTTTTGCAGCATGAAAAGATCATGACGGCCCTGAGTACGATTGTAAAGAGCCACCCGGAAATACAAACCATTGCGCTGGATATTATTTTTCTGCAGCAATTGGGAGCTGCAGTTCGCAAAGTGAAATTTCCGCAAACCAATATTAAAAAGAAAGAGCAGCAGGTAAAAGAACTCATTCACCGCAGCATCGAAAGTGAAGAAGTGATTGATGTATTCCAGATGGCCGGCATCGAACGGTTTGATATTTCCATTATCAATGACGATTTCCTGGCATCCGCCAAAGAAAAGAAGACGGGAACTGAATTGAAGCTGGAACTGATACGCCAGATCATCAACGATGAAATAAAAGTCCGTTACCCGAAAAACTTAATCAAGTACCGGAAGCTGAAAGAAGAAGTGGAAAAAGTGATCAATGATTACCATAATCATTTTTTTGATTCGCTGGTTGCATTAGAAAGACTCCGGCAGGTAGCCCGGGAAATGCAGGAAGAAGATATAAGAAGGGTGCAGTTGGGATTGAGTGACGAGGAAGAAGCCTTTTATGAAATACTGGCTAAACACAAAACCGCTATCGCCGACTTTGAATTGATAAAGGAAATTGTAAAAGAAATAACGGCCTCCATCAAAAAGAACTTACAGATTGACTGGTTTAAAAAACCAGATGCCCGGGCACAGATCATGCTGGCGGTCCGAAAGGTTTTGCAGAAGAAAGGTGTGTCAGCAGAATTGAAAGAAATTATGGATGAGATCATGGAGCAGGCAGAGGCGAGATATAAGGAGTGGTGGGGGGAAGAAAATGTGGCATAGTGTAAAATTTAAACTGGTTCATTATGAAACTCTACTATCGGATTATGCTGGGTAAAGGAAGTATGTATGCAGAGGAATGTTTTAAGGATGGTTTTATTGGTGGCGACTTTGGAATTGATGTAGATCTTTCAGGAAAATTACCAGACCATTGGAAAGATTTTAATAAAGATTTTATTCCTGTATACCTGGCTAAGCATCCCGGCAAATCAAAGGTTACTGCCGGCCTGGCATGTGGTAATTTGTATTCAATATGTAAAGTTCTGGAAAGAGGTGATCTTGTATTGTGTCCGGAGGGAAAAGGAAATTACAGATTCGGCGCAATTGAAAGCAATGAATATTATTTTAATCCCGGTAAAATATTGCCGCATCGGAGAAAAGTAAAATGGTATGATACCAGTATTCATAAATCAGACATGAGCAAAGAATTGCAAAATTCTATTGGCGCAATCGGGACTGTTTGCAATATTACCAGGTTTGAAAACGAGCTGGAAAGTTTATTACAAGGAAAGAAGCTGCAGCCAATTTCAATAAATGATGAAACGATTGAGGATGTGACAGAGTTTGCGATGGAAAAGCATTTGGAAGAATTTTTAATAAAGAACTGGAAACAAACTGAACTGGGTAAAAATTATGATATTTATGAAGAAGCTGGTGAAATGGTAGGGCAGCAATACCAGAGCGACACAGGGCCAATTGATATTTTGGCGATAAGTAAAGATAAAAAGGAATTACTCGTTGTAGAGCTTAAGAAGGGTAGGGTAAGTGATACTGTAGTTGGACAAATTCAACGATATATGGGATATGTATTGGAGGAATTGGCAGAGGATAAT
Source organism: Chitinophagaceae bacterium (assembly GCA_016786805.1). Taxonomy (GTDB): domain Bacteria; phylum Bacteroidota; class Bacteroidia; order Chitinophagales; family Chitinophagaceae; genus CADEDV01. The sequence goes on from JAEUVP010000485.1 coordinate 10,404, forward strand.
CAAATTGTAAAAGGTGTGATAATTGCATTAGAAGATGATCTGAAGATAAAAAGGGCTTTGTCGGTAACCAGCAATATTGAATTTTACAGATACCAGGTAAATTTCAAACTTTTTAAATCATGAAAACACAATCAGCTTACCTGCAAAATGAAAACAGGCTGGCACATGTTATCGCTGCCATCCAGGCAATGGGCTCCTATAAAAAGTATAAGCTTCCTTTCGATGAGTGGGCAGATAGAATAGTCGGTGATAAATCGAAAGCTGATTATTGGCAAAGGGTTTTTACAGAACATCCGGAATTCTTCAGGCTGGATGGAGAACGGAAACAAGCTTCTCTTGTTTGGCGTCGCCAGTTCCGGAAACGTTTTCATACAGAAACCGAAAAGATCATAACCAGGGATGAGTTCTATGCGATGGATGATGAGGGTAAAGATAAAGTATCCAGGAATCCCCTGAGCCCTGAAGATATAGCCGTACTGATCAACACGGCTATTGAATTACATGCAAGGGAACTACAGCATCAGCAGGATAAAAGATGGCTCATACCGCTAATCGTAAGTGGAATTGGCGGTTTGGTGGGAGCAATAATTGGAGGTTTATTGAAATCATAAATAGTTCACCACCGTATAACTTTCATGTTCCAAGTTGTAATATATCTTCCTCTGTAGGCTCCGTCTATGGACTATGGTCTATCGACTATGGACTATCCCTCAATCCCCCTTATATTTATACCTAATTCCAACATATGCGCCGGTTAGTCCTTCTTCTATTCGTTATCAGTACCATCATCTCCGCTTCACCTGTCCAGGCCCAGCCCGACAAAGCCGAAGCGGTCATCGCTGAGATCATGCAGCAGCACCAGGTAGTGGGCCTGGCTGTGGCCGTGGTCAAAAATGGAAAGATCAGCTACACCCATTCCTTTGGTTTAAAGAATGCTGAAACCAGGGCGCCGTTAACGGAGGAGAGCATTTTCCGCATTGCCTCCATCTCCAAATCTTTTTCCGCCACTTCCATTATGCAACTGGTGGAGAAAAAGAAACTATCACTGGAGGATGATATAAGCAAACTGGTGGGGTTTAAAGTCCGCAATCCCAAATTCCCCGAAACGGTTATCACCCTCCGCATGGTACTATCGCACCGTTCTTCTATCAATGATAAGGAAGGTTATTTTACACTGGATGCCATCAACCCCGATAAGAATACCAACTGGGCCAACTGTTATAACGACTATGAACCCGGCACCGGTTACCAGTACTGCAACCTGAACTATAATATGACCGGCACCATCATCGAAAAAATATCCGGTGAACGGTTTGACCAGTATGTAAAAAAACATATCCTTGATCCCCTCGGTCTCTATGGCGGCTATTGCGTGGATTCGCTGGATGCGTCCCGATTCGCTACGATCTACGAGTACAATGATTCATTGAAACAATTAGTGCCTTCACCGGGAGCCTATGCGCCCCGCAGCCAGGAGATCGCCAACTATGTGATGGGCTACAGCACACCCGTCTTTTCCCCAACCGGCGGCATGAAGATCTCCGCCACCGACTTAGCCAGGTATATGATCATGCACATGAAGATGGGTAAGGCCAACGGCAAACGCATCATCAAAAAGAAAAGTGCCGCCACGATGCAAACCGCCTTATCCGACAAAGAAGGCTATGGACTGGCCATTGCCACCGCCACCCGGCTCATCACCGGTAAAACCCTGAAAGGACATACCGGTTCGGCGTACGGATTATCCAGTGCCATGTTCTTCGATCCCAAAGAAAAATACGGCATCGTGGTGATCACCAACGGCTGTCTTCCCGGCTACACCGACGGGCACAATACCGTGATCCGGAAAACAGTGAATGTGTTGTATGAGGAGTTGATTGCAAAATAATGCTATAGAATATCTATTTCCTCATCTCTTCAGCACAAGTGAAATACCTGCGCCTTGTTCCGTCCGTCTTTCAGTGACCAGCAACTATAAACCAACCCAGACGGAACACAGCGCCACCGGAGTCGCCGCACAACAAGCCCCGGAGTCTTCATCCTTCTTTCTCACAACACGAATGAAAACTATGTTTCCGTTTTCTGTCACAACATAGGTGGGTGGGATGGCAAAGCTGCGGAGCAATAGCGTTTGCCTTGACTTTTTTGTTACTTTTTTTGTCAAGAAAAAAAGTAAAGAAGCTATTTGAAATTTTGATCCAACCCGAAAATTCATGTTGCTGGTGAGAAACACCAGCAACGGC
>JAEUVP010000507.1 GCA_016786805.1 Chitinophagaceae bacterium
GCTGGGCATCCAGCGGATTATTTTTCCAGGCCTCAATACGCCAGAGGCGCATCCGGGCAAGCGATGATATGGCAGGGCTCAGCAGGCTCATGTAGTTGGCAAGATAAAATTATTTACCTGAATATGCAGGGCTGTTTATAATGCCTTTTATGGCTGAAAAATACTATACTTTCTATTTTTTGTGCAAGACCGGTGTATAATAAAAAAACAACCGGAAAGTATTATTACAATCATACTGGTAGCCGGAGAATTTTTGCTGGTATACGATCATATAACCGGTATCAAAACTCAGGTCCTTGCTGATCTTTTGGCGAATGCCGGCAAAAAGACGGTTCTGGTCAAATGTATTATAGACCACGTCTTTTCCCATATGCAGCAAAATTTCATCGGCGATACATAGGGAAGGGAGTTTATCATTCTTGAAAACAGGTATCGTAACACTCAGTAAATACCGGAACCGGTTGGTGAAACGCTGTTCACCAGTGAGCTTATCTCCTGCTATTTTTTGCTGCCAGCGTTGTTCATTCCTGAACCGTTGCAGCAGGGTGGCTTTATGCAATTTAGACGTGTAGATCACCTGCTGGTAGATCCTGTTCTCATTGGATATAGTCTTCCAGCCGGGAGTGGTGGGGTGCAGCCACATATGGCCATAACCCAGTGCTACCGAAAAATTCTTGTCAATATTGTATTGAACGCCGCCACGTACAAAATCAAAATTGCCGTTTGCTAAAAAATTGGTCCGCCGCTCATGCAGGTCCAGTAATACGGACCAGCGGTCAGTGATACGGGCCGTGGTATTAACAGAGAACCAGGCCTGCGATTGATGATTAACCTGGCGGCTGGTTTGTGCAATAGTAGGGGTAAAAGCAGGTAAAATCAGCAGTAATAATACAATTCGCAACAAGGGTTTCATGGAACAAAAATACCTGAACAGTCAGAACGGGAATATGATAGAGATTAGGATTTTATGGGAGAAAACCTGATTAAAATCTACCCGATGGAGAAACTACAAACTAGTTTTTTTCACTTTTTAAATACAGGAGAATAGTATTTAAGCTGCTTATTATATCAGATTGGGCTGAAAAAAGATCCGATGCCCTTGATAAGACCTCATCGTTGTTTTTATCTTTCGCATATTTTATCAATGATCCCTGCAGCTCCTGTAAGAACTTACTATAATCATCTAATGCCAGATCATCAATCTGGTTTGCACTACTGTACTTGGCTCCAATACTATTTTGTATGGCTGAATCAGCCTCATTGATCTTTTCGTTCCAGGCGATGGCACTTTCCACACTATGAATAAGGGAATCAAGGTTGATATTTCTTTCTCCCCTTGCTTCCTCGTGCAAATAATCCTTCCGCTTCAGTTCAAAATTTCTGCCGAGGTAGAGTTTACGTACCTGTTCATCATCGGCCAGTTCTTCTGCGGTGCCGTGTTTGAATATCTTTCCTTCTATTAACAGGTAGGCCCTGTCGCAGATAGATAGTGTTTCGGTTACGTTATGATCAGTAATAAGGATACCGATATTCTTTAATTTCAGTTTGGCTACGATGCCCTGTATATCTTCCACGGCGATTGGGTCAATACCGGCAAAAGGTTCATCTAATAAAATGAATTTGGGATCAACGGCCAGTGCACGGGCTATTTCGGTTCGTCTTCTTTCACCACCGCTCAGCACATCGCCATTGCTTTTGCGTACATGGTGCAGCCTGAATTCATCCAGCAGGCTTTCGAGTTTTTCCCGTTGTTGCTGTTTGGACAGGGTTGTCATTTCCAGCACCGCAGCAATATTATCCTCCACACTCAATTTGCGGAATACCGATGCTTCCTGCGGCAGGTAACCAATGCCCATTTTAGCCCTTTTGTACATGGGCAACTGGGTAATATCCTGGTTGTCGAGGAAAACCTGGCCTTCATCAGGCTTTATCAACCCCACGACCTGGTAGAAAGATGTAGTTTTCCCCGCCCCGTTGGGACCGAGCAGGCCTACAATTTCCCCCTGTTTCACTTCAAAAGAAACATGGTTCACCACCGTACGGCTCCCGTATTTCTTGACAAGATCCTTTGTGTGTATTGTGAGCGGCATGGGCGCAAAAATAAGCTATGCCCTGTTATGGCAAGGCCTGTAATTTCATTTAACGCGGCTTTGACTAATGGCCCTGCATCGTTAGCTTTGCAACTTCATGAAAGTAATCGACCATATCAACCAGGCCAAAGACACCTTAGTATCATTTGAAGTACTGCCCCCCCTGAAAGGGAAGGGTATAGAAGCATTGTATAAACACCTTGATCCCCTGATGGAGTTCAAGCCTTCGTTTATCAATGT
>JAEUVP010000519.1 GCA_016786805.1 Chitinophagaceae bacterium
ACAGTATACTGATAATAGAAAATTAATTCGAATGGTATTGATAAATATTATACTGGTAATGACGGCAGCTTACCTTGGTGCGGGTTTGATTTTTTCGGTTCCATTCCTATTAAAAGGTGTGACAAAAATTGATGAAGGAACAGAGAAGTCAGGTTGGGGATTCAGAATTATCATAATTCCGGGGACCGTAGTATTCTGGCCTTATTTACTAAAGAAATGGAGGAACGTTAAAAATAAAACTACCGATGATTAAACCATTGCGGAAACGGCACCTCCAGGTTTGGATAGTATTGGCTATAGTTCTGCCAATCGGGATCCTATTATCATGGCTGGTTATACCTAACCAGGCGGCTGTAAAATTATTGCAGTCTCATGAACAACCCCTGTTGCCGGTGATATGGAAAACTAAGGACCGGATCAATTACCAGGTGACGATCAGAACCAATCAACAAAATGAACAATGGCAACTGGAATGGGTCAATAAAAAAATATTAGAAGTGCCATCAGCTGTTATATATAGGGCTAACGGAGCCGTTGATATTACGAAAAACGAATTGATCGGAAGGATAGAGACCCGGGGGAGATATACATTTCCATTGCGGAGGATAGCCGGTAAAGAACAGCCAATTGAGTTTATTCTGTATGATTTTATTCACCAGCAACTTATTGACTCTATTAAATTTCAATTATGAGTGCCTCGTACACAGCGGTGGGATGGAACCGGCAAAAGAAGATATATGATTGGGTGATAGCCGGATTATGTACTGCATACTTTACCATATTCACTTTATTAACGCTTATTTTTAATGACCAGATCACATTTGAAACCCTGATTATCAGGAGTACTTCCACGCTGGCAGTTCTTCTGCTCCATATTATTCTGGCCATCGGGCCGCTTTGCAGGCTGAATAATAAATACCTGCCCTTATTGTACAACCGGCGCCATCTGGGTGTTACCATGTTCTCTATGGCCTTGGTTCATGGAATATTCAGCCTCTTTCAGTTTCATGCATTGGGTAATAAAAATCCGCTGGTATCACTGTTTATTTCAAATACCAACTATTCATCAGTACCCGCATTTCCTTTCCAGGCGTTGGGTTTCTTTGCTCTACTGATATTTTTCCTGATGGCTATCACCAGCCATGATTTTTGGTTGCATAATCTTTCACCAAGGGTCTGGAAGACAATGCACATGTTTGTTTACCTTGCATACTTCCTGGTGGTGATGCATGTGATGCTGGGTGTGATTCAATATGAAAGTAATCCCGTACTGGTAATTCTGATTTTTACCGGAATGGCAACACTTGCTGTCCTTCACCTAAAAGCAGCATTTAAAGAGCATAAAACAGATAGCCAGCAATTTTCAAAACAACTGGAGGGCTTTGTTTACGTATGTGACGTAAAGGAAATAGAGAATAGCCGGGCCAAAATATTTTGTATTGATAAAGAGAGAATAGCGGTTTACAGGCATGAGGACAGGCTTTATGCCATTCATAATGTATGTAAACACCAGGGAGGCCCTTTGGGAGAGGGAAAAATAATTGACGGGTGTATCACTTGTCCCTGGCATGGCTATCAGTACCTGCCGCAAAATGGTCAGTCACCGCCTCCATTTAAGGAAAAGGTAAGTACGTATGACGTTAAAATAAATGATGATAAAGTTTGGCTGAATCCAATCCCTTTCCAAGAAGGGAGTGAAAGAGAGGGGGCTTTAATTAAAAATCAAAAATGAACAATTCAGAGTTTTATATTGGCTGGCAGCCCCAGGCACCGGAAAGGCTTGCAAAACATAATCGAAGTATTGTAATTGCTCTTTTCTTATTAATTGCAGGGGTGGGCACCTCTCTTGCTTTGCTGCAAAGAAAATTCTCTACAGCCAGCTTTGAATTTGGGCAATTAACCGAAGTAAAGGGTATTTACCAATCATTCCCTGTACCGTCGTTGAAGGTGTCTACAGCGGATGATGTTTTTGGTAATTCCTCTTTTATAACAATGCCACTTGTTGGATATGGAAAATCAGGGGCTGAGGGTGTAATTGCACAATTAGAACGAAACCATAAGTTCAAATTTGATAATCATGAAATAACTGTGAAAGGAACCCTCCTGTATAGTGACGGGAAAACATTGTTGCAGATCGACCAGCATGATCATCCGCTTGTAAAAGTTAAGGAAGCTCCTGTTTACGGCAGGAAGGCAACAATAGCGGAGCTGGGTACAGTTAAGCTGACTGGGGAAGTACTTGATCCCAAATGTTACTTTGGAGTAATGAAGCCAGGGCATGGAAAGCCACACCGGGATTGTGCTATTCGTTGTATTGAGGGAGGGATGAGCCCCGTATTTTATGTAAGGAATGAAACCGGAGAAACTAACTACTATTTACTCCTCGACGAAGCAGGTAATAAAATGAATGGTGAGCTGAAGGATTATATTGCAGAGCCTGTTTCATTGGAGGCGAGAGCTGTCCAGTATGATGACTGGATTGTTTTATATGTCCGCAGGGGCTCAATCAGACGGACGGGGGGATTGAGTTGGTTTAAAATAAAAGACGGGGATATTTCATGTGGTAACCCATCCAGTTCTTTACAATGAAATATCCGCCGTTTTGTTTGAGTTTTTAAAAGAAGGTATTATACCCTTTTGCTGGCTACATTAAAAATATAGTTTAGCCGTATGTTTTTTGAGAAAATAAAATGAAGGTCGTCGTCGCAAGAAATCCTGAATTTACCAACGATTACGTGAGGAAAATAGGCGTCGTTATCAGTTGAATTTTGCCAGAATTCTTCAATAGATAAGATGCCAAACTCGTAAAGGAATTGTAACTCGATCCCATTTTTACCGGATTGAAAATTGTAATACCGGTAAACCCACTCTTCGGGGCCGGAGAGCACCTCATTCTTTTCAAATCCCAGGGAGTATAAATAGTTTTCATTGATGATGTAGGGCGATTTTACAATTGACAATACAGGGACAGTAAAAAGTTTCTCTGCTTTAATTTGTGTTTGCATAAGAAATTGGTTCATGGTTCATTTTACATTATTTTATAAAAGGGAAACTTATATTCTCCTTTTTACCTGCAGTACTTATATTTAAATAGTAGATCCCCTTGCTGTTAACCGGCAGGCGGGCCTTAATGATGTTTGCACCTTTATGGAGTTGTTCAGTATGCTGCAGCAGTTTTTGGCCATTGGGTTTTATAAGCTGCCAGTTAATAACCAGGGAACTTGAGGCGTTTATATTAAATAGAATATCGGCCCCGCTTTGATTTTGAAAAGCCGTAAGTTTTAGTAATTCCTCCTTGTTTTCTATTGTAATAATGTTACTGAAAGTGATATTGCCGGATATTTCGGTCATTCTCAATTTATAATATGTTTTTCCTGGTGAAAGAGTATTATCTGTGCAACTATATCTTGAATTTGAAGTGAATGAAAAAAGTGACAATGGTTCAAAGTGAATGCCATCGCTACTTTTAAGGACCTCATAGGTTTCTGCCTGGAATGTTGGATCTGCTTCCCAGCTAATAGTGCTTGTTGTGGAACTTGTTTTCTTTGCAGTGAACGATAATAATTTGACAGGCAATGTAACGCCGCTACCAAGTTTGTTGCTGGCTACGATAGCTTCATAGATCTTGTCATTTGCGGCCTGGTTGAGATGGACTCCGTCTCCTGTGTCATATATTCCTTTTAGCAGGTTGCTGGCTGACAGGCTATCCCATACATTAATATAATTCGAAGGGTAGGTTGCCGACACCCAATTCTTAAAGGCTAGGAGGTTTACCCCAAGAGTTTTTGTATAATCTTCCGGCAGAACTATATGGTAAACTGAAGCACCTGTCGCCTGTAAGATACGTACCAGGGAGTCATAATTGGCCTGTAGCTGAGTAAGAGTAGATCCAAATCGTATGTCATTGCTGCCAATGCTTAGCAGGAATTTATCCGGGCTCAGCCTGAGGAGCTCATCTCTTCGGTTCAATACATTTGTAACCCGGTCACCCCCACCTGCATTTATCAGAGCAGGCGCATAATTCCTGTTTAATTGTGCTCCATACCTGCCAGCGAAAGTATTGCTGAAATAGCCTATCGTTTTGCTATCGCCCACCGTTACAAGGCGGCTATCAGTCAATTCCTCGCTGCTGATTTCAATATGCTGGATTTGATGTGTTCCACCAAGTTCCATCAATGAGAAGTGACTGGTATTTGGTACGACATGCGTACTACCATTAGATGCAAAAGTATAGCTCAGATTGGCTGTGATTCCTGATGTAATATTGTGCGCTGTGAAATGGAATACACTGTCATAGAATATTCCTTCCATATCTATGGTGTCATTAAGAGAAATGCCGATTGTAGGGCCGGAAGTAACAATTATCCTGTTTGATTTAAGAATATAGAGGCCTCCAATTCCAGAATTGGTAGTCTGTAAAAATCCCATTACATCATTTTGCACGTTTGCGTTAGCAGATTTAAGACCAAAACCTAACCCATAGGAGTCTCCTGCCCAGTTTATTATTTTAAACCGGAGCTTAAACCGCCATTTTTCCAGCTTTGTCTGGTATCCGGTAATATGGATA
>JAEUVP010000528.1 GCA_016786805.1 Chitinophagaceae bacterium
TAATGCTGTACGTAAGTGGTAATGCAACAGCCATTGCTGTATTAGTATCCAGATCAAATGGCTTCAATGAATCAGGGTTATTGAGAAAACTGATCATGGCTGCTGAATCACATTCAAACAGTTTACCCACTTTGGAAGCCAGCACTTCTTTTGTCCTGATCTTAGTGATCACAAAATTTACAGGTGTTTGATTTCCTGCCCTGAGCATTCTTACCAGGTCAAAAAGGCTCATTCCTTTTTTTAATTTATAGCGGCCGGGCTTCACAGTTTTATAGCGGAGCAGGGAAGAAGCATAATTAAACCAGGTTTTGCTACCGATGTATTTTTTATCAACGAGCTCTTGCTGAACATCGGCATAACTTGCCCCGGTTTCGATATAAAAAAACTCCCCGGAAGGAGTGGAGACAGCGCTGCCGTAAAACTTCATAGCCACAAAAGCAACCACGAAGATGATGACGGCCAGCAGGCCAAAGATGATTTTTCTTTTCATGAATAACTGTTATAGGTTTTGACAGGGTTGGGCGGATCGTCAACAATTTAAATAAAAAACCCGATCTCGTATGAAACGGGACCGGGTGAAATTATATAGCGATCAATTATTTCGTTGAATCTGGAGTTGCAGTACCGGGGGTAGTTGCAGCTGGTGTAGTCGTTCCGGGGTTGATCGGGGGAAGCTGGTTGGTAGCAGGTGCCTGTTGGTTAGACGGAGCCGATATTTCAATATTCTGTGTTCCGCTTTTGCCACCCAGGAAAATGCTGGATGTAAGACAAAGTACAGCGATCACCACGGCAAATATCCAGGTACCTCTTTCGAGTACATCATTGGTTTGTTTAACACCCATGAACTGGTTGCTGAAACCAGCGATATTACCGGCCAGGCCGCCACCTTTAGGGTTCTGGATCAGTACAATAAGACCGAGTACCACACTAGCCAGGATGATCAACACGATAAAAAGGATCGACATATCAGGATTGCTTTAATTGTTCAATTAGGCCTGCAAAATAAGAGCTTTTGGAGGGATTGAGCAAACTTAATTTCTGGTAGGTAATGATGGCTTTGGCAGTATTTCCCTGCTTAGCCCAGACTTCGGCCATCGCTTCGGTCAGTACATCGCCTTCAGTCAGGGATTTTTCAGCTAATTGCTCCACTTTCTGTTCTGCCTGCTGGTTATTAGCAATATTACCCAGTTCAGTGGCCGGAACTTTTTTGATCGTTTTCAGCCATTCAGTAAAACTTTTGAGTTGCTGCCCGAATTTATCCTTAGGCTTTTCTTCTGTACTGAATTTGATGCCCTGGGAAGCGAAATAATCAACGGTGTGATAGGGTTCAAAGGTTAACGTTGCATTGGCCGGATCAACAGGCTCTATTTTAAAGGCGGGGATTTTTATGGCAGGTTCATCACTGGTTGCAACCACTTGTTGTTCCATTTCCCTAACAACAGCAGGACTTTCTTCTGTCTTTAATTCAGTATTCATCACCACTTCTTCCACCAGGGTGGCGGTTTCAGGGACAGGATAGGAGGTTGCTGTTTCCATCGCTTCTGTTACAGAACTCGTCGCAGGGATTTCAATCTTTGCTTTTTCTTCTTTTACTTTAAAAACGGGTTCGGGTGCAGTCAACAATTCTTTTTCTTTTGTTTTAATGCTAACAGTTCCCTTTTCATTCAATAACTGGTCAACCCAGAAAGGGTTGTGAAAATAAATATCATTTGCAGGCTGTTCCATTCCGGGCGAACCATCATGTTCAGCTTTTATTTTTTGTGCTACTAATAATTGAATAGCTGCTGAATAAGGATATTTAGCGGCAAGCTGCTGTAACTCCTGCACACTGCATTGCTGCAGGTCGTCTTTCTGTAAAAATGATTGTACCAGTTGCTGAATTGCGCTGTTCATGGGCGCAATTTAAGTCTAACTTACCAGTTGGAGAAAATGCGGTTGAAAATATCATCTGTCAATCCACGAACGATCTCTTCTATTCGTTCGGCTTCTGCCTGCTGCAAAGATTGTGTAGCGGAGAATTCAATGTTCCGGGTGATATCATAATCAGTGGTCTTATCCGCTTTGCGGTCAAAAACAGATACATGTACCCCGATCGTTAACCGGTTGCCTGATTCCCGCTGGCCAGAAATAGCAGATGTGCTTAAGTCATATTGGGAAATATAACCACTGATCTCCCAGTCTGCATTATCGCCGTTGGTTTGTGAAAGTCTTGTCTGGCTCACGATCTTCTGGCGAAGCTTGTCAGCCAGTTTAGGACTCAATTGCGGGTTAACATACCTCGCCTTATTCTCAATGTAATTTACTTTGACTGACTTAATGGTATCAGGAATAGAGATATCCTTGAACTTATAAATATTACAACCACTGTTCACCGTGCCGGTAAAAAGAAGTATAGCTATAACAATACCGGTATATAAAGCAGGAAGTATAGTGCTGCCGTAACGACTTTTCCCATTCGTACTTCGTACTTCGTTATTCATATTTGCTTCCTTATTCTTCAATGTCGTATTCTTTTAATTTCCGGTACAAGGTTCTTTCGCTGATACCCAGGTCAAGTGCGGCATCTTTTCTTTT
>JAEUVP010000537.1 GCA_016786805.1 Chitinophagaceae bacterium
ACGTATTGTTGACCGCTACCTGGAACATGCGAGAGTATTTATTTTTCATAACAACGGGCAACCGGAATATTATATGGGCAGTGCCGACTGGATGAACCGGAACCTGCACAGCCGCATCGAAGTATGCTTTCCTGTTTATGACGAGACGCTTTGTAAGGAGTTACAGCATATCATACAACTTCAATTGGCGGATAATGTAAAAGCAGTATTGCTAAAAAGTGATACGATAACCGGGGCTGCCATCAACGAAAAAATAATTACAGAGGGGTACACATTATTATCGGCGCAGGAAGCCATCTATTCGTATGTGAAAGAATTGAAGGGTTAATTACCAGGGCAGCTTGTTTTCCCCAATTGTATACTGCTTTAACAGGTATGGTGAATCAAGATGATACCAGTTGAGATAGCCTCCTCCAATAATAAAATAATCACGACGGGCATAGACAGTTTTGTGGCGTTTGTAAACCAGGTATACCGTGTCATGCGAAACCAGGTACTTCCCTCTATCCAGCCGGGGCTTGATGCCAAACCAGTACTGGTATTTTTTAAAACGGCCGTTATCTTTCAGTTCCACAAACTCATCGTATAATTTACTGCTGTATTTTCCGGACAATACTGTTTCTGCTTTGCAAGTAGCTAACAAAATGGCTATTCCTGTTACAATAACACAGTGTAATAGTGATAAACGACTGGATAACATACGCTAAACTAATAATTAACCGCAAAGCTTTGCAGGGCAAACAGGGGTTTTAACGTAGAATTGATTCTACATGCTTATGCCTTTATTCATGACCAGCTATTGAGATAAGGTTCTATTTTTTCAGGCCCTTTGTAATTGTTTCTTTGTGCTCACAACTAAGGAACACCAGCTTTCCCAACCCTTTGAAAAACTGATCCGTAATATCCTTTATCCTTTCCGTCCCTGCTGAAAGCAAGCAGCAATCCGTACCCTGTGTTACCAACCTTTTGTTCATGTTAAATGGAATACTATGAAATTTATGTACACAGTGGATGCAATACCTGTTGTTGAAAGGCAACTATCATTGCACCTGATGATCAACCGGCTTATAATGGGTACGATGCCCCGGGCTTCGCAGCAGCAGTGTTTTATAATTAATGAAATTCAGCCCGGATTCTGTGTTGAAGCTGATGAGGAGAAACTGGTTGCAGTGACAGGAGGCCTTCTTCATGCCGTTCTTGAGCATTGTAAAAATTGCCACATCGCAATATCGGCTAAACAAATTGGTCATGTGATATTGGTACATGTGAAGGTGGATAACCGCCTCTACAGCCGTTCCTTTGCAAATAAACTTTCGGCATTACAGGAAATAGCATTGAAAGCCGGTTCCAGTGTCAGTGTAACCAGCTTCAGGAATAATATCACCACGCTGGCCATTGGTTTTATGAATCATAATATTACTAACTGAACCTAAGGCTTTAATTTATCCGTCCTTTTTGACCGTCCACCTGCCCTGCGATTCTTTGCAGGGTATTTTTTATCCCAGTGTTTTTAAAATCGTCAAACCTTCTGGCCATGCTCCATAACCGGAAGCAGCATTGATATGGCCTGCTTTCCCAATATTGATTAACTCACTGCCCCAGCAACCGGCAAAATAAGTTGCCCTTGCTGTTGATACCCACGGATCATCATCGCTGGCTACAACAATTGTTTTGAATGGTATGGGGGAAAGCGGAACAGGAGTAAAGCCGGTAGCAGGAAAATTATAAACCGGGGCTTCGATATCGCTGGGTGCTACCAGCATAGCACCTTTGATGATCTTCCCTGTTTGTAAAGCCCAGTGTGCAATGGTGGAACAACCAAGACTATGCCCGATCAGTATAACAGAGGAAAGGTCGTATCCTCCTATCGCTATGTTTATTGTATCTACCCAATCTCTACAGGTTGGAGCATCCCATTCCTGTTGTTGTATCCGGGTGAAATTATCTCCTGATTTTTCGAACCAGGTCTGCCAGTGCTCAGGTCCTGAATTTCCCAGGCCTGGAACAATAAAATAATGTGTCATTGACTTGAAATAAAGGTCATTCTTTGTTCTGGGTGTCCAATACTATTTTATTCCGGCCCAGGTATTTTCCAATAGCAATACCGAAGGCACGATGCCTGATCCTGGGGCCGCCATCCGCATTGTTGATACTGGCTATGCCATGTGTGTACTGGCCGAGTATAAAAAAACCGCTTTGCATTTCATATCCAAAATTCAGCAGGAAATTGGCTGAGTAATGTCCGTATTTGTCAAACCCAAAAGGAGTATTGCGGCTTACCAACCCGGTTGCCGTATTGAATTTCTCTTTTCCGAATAAATGGAAATCAAGTGATGGTCCGAATTTGACCAGGAAGTGATTGGGGCGGGAGCTAAAATCGTATTGAAGAAGAAATGCTGTTTCAAATGTATGAAAGGTCGTATTGTTATCAGTCGCTAAAGTATCAGGCGGGTAGGCAAAACGGGTAAACGAAGCTTTATACCCCTTCATGCTATAGAAAGCGGAAGGAGCAAAATACAGGCGATTCTCAAAGGGGACTTTTAAACCCAATCCAATTATGCCGCCAAATTTGCTGGTAGTTTTTTGTTTTACTGCTTGCACGGTATAGCTTGCCGTAGTAGCCTGTGGGCCTGCAAACAGGTTGAACTGTACCTGGCTTTGTACAGAGAAACAAAACAGGAGGAAAACGACTGGCAAAGAGATGAACTTCATTAATGGTGGTTATAGTGATGGGTAATTTCCCGGTTTGTGCCATTCAGGTGGAAAGGAGACAGGACAGGGTTTATAAAGCGGTAAAAATAGACATAAAATCCGGGTTTGCAAATGAAGGATGAATGCACTTCAAAAGCCTGATTTTACTACAGAACAGAAGCGGGAGTTACTCAGAATTTCTTTGCCGGATCTTTAATTGAAGGGCTGTTATTATACTGTGCGGAATCTCCTTTGGGAATAGAAAGATTTTTCCAGTTGTTGTCTTTAACGATCTTGCCTATGTAAATGATCTGCCCGATATGATGGGGGTAATGCGCTAACTGACGGTTGATAGCATCCAGCACGGTTAATGGTTCCTGGCGGATGGTTACATTTTTAAGAAGATCTTGCTCGGTCAACGAATTGAGGGTGTTCAAAAAACAAGCCCATCCTTTTTCCCACAGGTCAATGATCTGTTGTTTATCATAACTATGTACTTCAAATTCATCGTCTCTCTGGCGCCATGCTTTCTCCCCGTCTTCTGTTAAGAAGTGGGTCCAGCGGCTCAGCATATTGCCGGCCATATGTTGCACGATCACCGCAATACTGTTGGATGTTGCATTCGGCAGGTAGTTGAGTTGTTCATCATTCAGTTGTGCAAACGTTTTGTCACCAAGGTCTTTATAATAT
>JAEUVP010000555.1 GCA_016786805.1 Chitinophagaceae bacterium
ATTACGATCAGTATTTCTAACTCCGGAATCGTGAGCTCTCCGGAATTATTCCTTTCTTCTATAACAGCATGTGTTACGGGAAGCTTTCCAACGGGCTGGAGAAATATTACCCGTCCTTTTACCGGGATGCCCTCTTATATCTTAACAGTGGTGGACAACAGGTTTATGTTAGTGGATCCGGCTACGGGAAAAGCAAAGCAGCTGTTTACCGACCCGGGTCATACGAATATGAATGGTATGGGTTATGATCCTTATCACAGGGTGTTATACTATACGTATAGTTTAACAGCAACACCGGCAAATACGGTTACGATCTATAAATATGATGTGGATGCAGAAACGATCAGCACTTTCGTAAGTGATATACGGAATGCACCGCTTAATATCCCAAGTTATGATCCTGGTGTCACGTCAGGTTCAGCAAGCTTTTATAATGGGTCACTTTATTTTGGTGTGGAAGCTTCGAATTCAGCCCGGACATCCGGAAGAGAAAACACGGTTTGGAAAATTGATTTTGACGCAGCTCAAAATCCCACTACCGTCAGCCAGGTTTATGCTGCCAGGGTAGACAGTAATATCAGCGGAACCAACAGGTTGATACACGACTGGGCTGATATCGGTGTAACCAATGGAATTCTTTATGATTTCGACGGTGCTGGTACAGGTACCGCCAACCGGGATACGATGTATTATCATTTTGACCTGATGACTGGGCAGCGTACACAATACCTGCCGTCCGGACCGGGAAATATCGGCCCTAAACAGGTGGCCATTGATTGGCAGGACAAAGTATATAACATGGGCTCAATACCCATCAGCTCTGCTTATGCAAACTCAGCAACAGGCTTTATCGCTCCATATAACTATAATGGTACAATTGACGATGCGAACAGCAGGTTGGTGTATACTATGCCCGGACCAGCGTACCCGACAGGAAGCTGGGGGGATTGTAGTGAAGCGTTCCGGCCAACCTGTGATTTTGGTGACGCACCCGCTACATATGATCCGGACACCTGGAGCCCGGCCGTACACGAAAGAGATACTGCCATTCGTATCGGTGCAACATGGGACAGGGAATGGTTAAAAAGAGGGGTTACTGGTGTGGAAGATATTGATGACGGGTTAGCATATACACCAATCATGTCTCCCGGCGGCGGTGGTTATATCACCGAGGTGTCTGTATATAATAATAAAGGGATACCCGCAACATTGATTGCCTGGTTAGACTGTAATGGGAATGGTGTTTTTGATGCAGCAGAAGCCATTACTCCCATCAGCGTTCCTTCGTCAGCTGCTTCTCAGAATTTCTGGCTATACTGGCCGGTTACTACCAATTCCTTTGCGATCGGCCAACATACGTACCTGCGTATACGCATGACAACAGGTGCCATGACAGTATCCGGCGCAACAGGATATTTTGAAGACGGTGAAACGGAGGATTACAGGGTCCTGGTTGATAACTTTCCCCTGACGATCAACCTTCTTTCTTTCACGGCTAAAATTGCTGATAAGGACCAGGTCCAACTTGACTGGAGAACTACAGGTGAGGAAAATTTTACAGGGTTTGAAGTACAGCGAAGTGCGGATAATATTAATTGGAGCATTATTGGTATTACCAGTGCAAAAGGGAATGGTCAAAATTCTTTCAACAATTATTTGTTTAGTGATCCCAAGCCATTGCCCGGAAAATCCTTTTACCGTTTAAAAATGATAAGTGGAGATGGTAAGAATAAATACAGCGATACAAGGGCCATTATACTTGATAAATTACTTAACCAGGTTCTTGTATCTCCTAACCCTGCCTCTGATAAAATCACCGTGTCTGTTCATTCATCACAGAACCTGGATAGCGATATCCGGATCACCGGTATGACAGGGCAAACCCTCTACAGACAGAAAAAATATTTAAGTAAAGGCATTAATACAATTGAGATACCTCTTACAACTGTGATCAGTAATGGCATGTACATACTGTATATACAGACGAGCCGGGAGATGTATCAGCAAAAAATTAGTATCAACCGGTATTCTAGTTATTAAAAACCAGGTAAGACCTGTATTTCAATATCCAAATTCAATTAACTTATGAAACCACTACGAGTTACCCTGATCACAGCTTGTTTGCTGCTGTTGGTGCTGTTTACTTCAGCGCAGGGGAAATACACGAAAGTTAAAATCTATCCGCCTGCTGACAAGGTAAAAACCTCCAGGCTCATGGGCCTCTTACAGATCGACCACTTTCATGATGAAGCTGGTGGAGCTATCATCACTGAAATAGGGCAACCCGAACTAGATAAACTCAGATCCACTGGATTCCACTTCGAAATTCTGAACGGGGATATCGAAAAGGATTTGTTGGCAGAGAATAAGAAATATTTTGAAGACCGGCAGAAAGGATTGATCAGGGCGGATGGTAGTCCCGCAGGAGATCTTGCCGGCCGTGTGGCAATTGAGCAAGCTGGAAATACAGTAGCGAATATTATTGCAACACCCTCCGCTTTCCAGGTACAGTCAGGTTCTCCTAACCTGGGTGGGTATTACACATTTGCACAAATGAATACAGCCATGAATGCACTGGTGGCTGCTTATCCTGCATTGGCTTCAAAAACATCATTAGGCTTATCAGTAGAAGGGCGGGATATATGGTGCATAAAGATATCCGACAATGTACTGACTGATGAAGCGAATGAACCGGAAGTACTGTATATGGGTTTGCAACATGCCAGGGAGGCAATAGGCGGATCGAGTATGATCTTTTTTATGCAGTATTTATGCGAACAATATGCCGTCAATTCAAGGATCAAAGACCTGGTGGATAACCGGGAAATATATATTATACCCTGTATGAACCCGGATGGATGGGAATATAACAGAAGTACAAATCCGAATGGTGGTGGCATGTGGAGAAAGAACCGGAAAATTATTGCTACAGGCCCAACACAATATGGGGTTGATCTAAACCGCAACTGGGGCGTTGACTGGGCTAATTGCCCGGTAAGTGACCTGAGCTGTGGTGATCCCAGTCCAGTTACAGCCAATGATACATACTGGGGCTCTTCTGCATTTTCGGAACCCGAAACACAGGCAGTAAGAACCTTTGTTAAGACCCGGAATTTTGTGGCAATGATTGATCAGCATGCTTATGGCCCTTACTATTCATTGCCATTTGGAAGACCTTCCCTGCATACAGGAGCAGACTCACTTACACTGATGGATCAGCAGTTCTATACGCATATACCTGCATTGATGGGGAAGTATAATGGTATGCGGGCAGGCAACAGTGATCAATCCGTAGGATACGAAGTGGCGGGAGGCGTAAAAGACTGGATGCTGAAAGGTGAAATCGGTGTGGGTACAAAAGGCAAAGTATATGGCATGACAGGTGAAGGTGGTTATGGTGCTGCTGCTGTTACCTTCTGGCCACCGGCTGCTCAAATTATTAACCTGTGCAAAGGGATGACCTATCAAAATCTTCAATTGTTATTTTCAGCAGGCAGTTATGTGGATATACAGGATGCAAAAGATATTGCACTTTCGGCCACCTCCGGCACATTGGATTTTAAGATCAAGAGAATTGGTTTGGCAAATCAGCCGGTAACTGTTACAGCAATACCGCTGATCAACATCTCTGCTGTCGGGTCACCTGTTGTCATTAACAGCTTACCTGGTTATTACGACACGTACGCCGGAAATATCAGCTACACATTACCCGGCTCAATCACCAGCGGGCAGCGAGTGAAATTTGCCTGGAAAGTGGAAACAGGCGGCTATACCTATTATGATACCATTACAAAATTCTATAACCCTGTACAGTTGTTCGCAGATAATATGGAAACCGGTATTGTGTCAACCAACTGGGTGGTTTCTGCGGGCTGGAATTATGTAACAGATAGCGGCTATGCGGCAACCAGGGCTTTAACAGAATCTCCCGGTGCCAAATACCCTGCAAGTGTTACTACTGCCAGAACAGCGAGATATAACGGAACCTTAAATCTTAGTGATGCATCAGCGGCATTCCTGGTTTTTCAAACAAAGCACAGGGCGGAAAATTTCAGGGATAAACTGCAAATACAGGTTTCACCGGATGGAACTACATGGACAGCCATCGCTGGTAAAACAACCATACAGGAACCCGGGACACTTGAAAGCAGTACCATCAATGGGCAGCCTGCTTTGACAGGTATAAAAGATGATTGGGTCAACGAAGTATTTGATCTTTCTGCTTACCTGACACAACCTGCACTCCGGTTCAGGTTTGCATTTACTTCGGATGCTTCCGGCAGTTTTTATGCAGCGCAGGATGAAGGTTTTTATATTGATAATTTAAAAGTGATAAAAAGCACAACTCCGTTGGTTACACTTGGAGTTGATTTTCTTACTTTTTCGGGCCGCCTGCTTCCCGGCAATGATATTCAGCTGAACTGGCAGGCCAATGCCGATAACCAGCATAGCCATTTTGAAGTGGAGAAATCAGGTGACTCGAGGAATTTTTCTTTTATTGGAAGAGTAGAAACGAATCAACCGTTTACATTTACTGACGAACAACCTTCCATTGGGAATAATTATTACCGGCTGAAAGGAGTGGCTGTTAATGGTGAAGCCACGTACAGCAGGATCATTAATATCATTTATAAGCCGGACCAGTTTGAATTATCACTATTCCCGAACCCGGTTAAAGAAGAGCTGAACATCAGGATCAGAACAACAGAAACTGAACGACTAACAGTTGAGCTGTCTGATCTCTCGGGCAGAAAAATACTTTCACAACAGGTAATTGCTGATAATTCCAACAGGACCACGAGTATCAGGGTAGCCCATCTTACCTCACAGTTCTATATACTACGGGTAATAAACAG
>JAEUVP010000309.1 GCA_016786805.1 Chitinophagaceae bacterium
GTATCAATAGTAGTAGGGCTTACAAATAATTTTTGTGCGATCTCATTATTGGTCAGCCCTTCTGCGATCAGCTCCAGTACTTCTTTTTCCCGCCGGGTGAGCAGGATGGGATTCACATCTGCTTTAGTTAATACCTGGGAAGCTTCGTCACTAAAGTATATCTTTCCTTTAATGACTACACTGATTGCTTCCATTAATTCTTCCTGTGTTGCATTCTTCAGCACATAACCGGAAGCCCCGCTATCCATCATCTTTTGAATAAAACTTTGCTGGTTGAATGTGCTGAGACCTATAATAAATACGGAAGGATATTTTTCCTTTACTTCCCTGCAAAGATCAATACCGCTTTTGTCGGGCAGGTTAATATCCATCAGGATAATATCCGGTTGCTGCCGCTGCAAAAAAGCCAGGCAGGAAGCTGCATTCATGGCATGACCGGTCCATTCAATCCCTTTTTCATTTTGCAATAATGAACGGATACCTTCCACTACCATATAATGGTCATCCACGATAAAAACTTTTGTTGCCATTTATGTATTTAATTCAATGTGAACAGATGTGCCTTTACCCGGCTCTGACTGAATATCCAGTTTTCCTTTCAGGTACTCCAGCCGGCTCCGGATATTGCTCCAGCCAATCCCTTTCGCCTGCTGCAAAAGTACCGGATTAAATCCCACTCCGTCATCCTCCACAGTAATCGTTATCACTTCATTGGTTTTACTAACCTGCACGATCGCTGTTTTAGCAGCGGCATGTTTCATGGTATTATTGATCAATTCCTGGACGATCCTGTAAATAGTGATCGACGTTGTATGCTCTACTTTCGCCTCTTCCATCCCGATCGACTGGTAATTTACCTGCAAAGCACCGGACTGGTTAATATCATTACAAAAATCTTTCAGCGCAGTATCCAGGCCGAATTTCACTAATGCTTCCGGCATCATATTGTGTGCAACTCTCCTCATTTCCCTGATAGAACTGTCGAGCATATCCATCCCCCTTTCGAAAGCCTGGGCGTTTTCAGGGGTCATTACAAGGCTTCCTTTCATTGTTTGAAATGAGTATTTAATACCTGACAACATTCCGCCTAACCCATCATGAAGATCCTTCGCCAGGCGTGTTCGCTCTTGCTCCTCTCCCTTTAATACTGCTTCCGTGGCCATTAATTGCTTTTCTGTCTCCAGTTCACTGATGCGTTGTTGCTGTAATTTTTGTTTCTGCTTGTAGTTCCGGTAAGAAAGTAATGAAATGACCAGCAGGGTGGCCGCAGCGCCAATAAGGATATAATTAAGTGTATTCTTCTGGCGGATGGTTAACCGTTGCAGTTGCCTCTCCACTTCCAGCTCCTTGATCTGGCTTTCCTTTTTCTCTGATTCATACTTGGCTTCCACCAGCGTAATGGTGGAACGGTTTTTCTCGTTCAATACAGAATCGCTCAGCAATTCAAATTTCTTCCGGAAATCCAGTGCTGCATGAAGATCTCCTGTTTTCTCTGCAAGATCGGAGGCTTTAAAGTAGAGATCCTTCAACTCATATTTGGAACCGAGCTGCACCGCCAGCTTTATTCCTGCCTGGACAGTTGCCTGTGCCTGGCTATATTGTTTTGTTTTCAGGTACAGGTCGGTAATACCCATATAGGCATACATTTCATACTCGGGGGCTGTTTTTTTCTTGGAAAGATCAATAACCTGCTTATAATATTGTTCTGCCTTGCTGGCCTCGTTTAAAGCACTGTAGACATCGGCAATACCCTGCCATCCATCCAGTATCACTATGTAATCATCTGTGGCTTTCCCGATTTGCTCAATTTCTCTATACCTGGCAAGGGCCTTATCATAATCCTTCAGGTAGAGTTCAGCAGTAGCAATATTGAAAGTGGAGGAAGAAATAGCATAATCGTTCTTTAACTCTTTGGCCAGCAATAATGATTTCTCCGCATACTCTTTACCCTTTTGGTAGTCGCCCATGTTAATGAAAATAGAGGCGAGATTATTATTAGTGATCCGTTGCAACCGTTTGTCGCCAATTTCTTCCGCCAGCTTCTTCGCTTTCAAATAGTTCTCTGCTGCCACCTGGAAGTCGGATAAGTATTGCCATTCGCTGCCATAATTTAAATAAGCGACGGAAAGGTCTCGCTTATCTCCCATTTCTTCATACAATGTCAGTGCTTCCTTACATAAAGCAAGAGCCTCCCTGAATTTCCCCTGGTTGTTCAGGATAACGATATAGTGACTGGCATAAGCAGCCTGGCCCTTTTTAAAAGTTAGTTTCTTAGAAAGCTCATAGGCTTTATTGTAATAATGAACCGCTGTGTCAGGGTTATCCGTCTCAAATAATTTACCATACTGGTAATACAATAATGCCTTCGTTGTATCATCCCCGGATTTATAAAGAACTGCCCTCAGGCTGTCTGCTTCTGACTGCTGCAAAAAAGCAGGAGAGCCAAAAAACAAAAGCAGCGCCACCAAAAAGCAGAATTTTCGCATACAGTAAAATAAAAGATTACGGGCAGATAACAAAATAAGGCCTGATCATGGTGACAATCTCTCCCCTTTTTCCATGATTTTATCCTATTCCCGCTTTATCCTGTTTTTAAGGGATTGCAGCATCCTGAACCAACACTCATTTTTACTGTATCAAAATCATTCACAAAAAACTTAATCATGAAAAAGAAATTTCTTCTTACTGCAGCTTTTTTTTCTGCGTTGGTTGCATCGGCACAGCCGGGTGTGATCCAGGCAAATAAAAAGATAAAAGAAACCAATCCTGCCGTCATCCAAACAATTAAAACTGTTCCTTTAAAAACTACTTATGACTTTAGTAATATCAAAATCTGTACTGATATTGTTTTCCCTGTAGGGAACCTTCCCGAACGGGATTTTTCAGCCGTAAAGGCTCCCCCAAGGATTAATAATGACGGTAGTGTGTCACAAGTGGGTGTCTCCCGCCAGCCTCTTGCCGGCGAAACAAATAAAATGTGGAACCCCGGCCAGACACTTACTGTTTTTCTTGATCCGGCCGGCAGCTCTGAATTTATAAGAAGCAAGGTCAGGTTCTTTGCACAGCAATGGGAGAACCATGCTAATATTAAATTTCAATTTGTAAATACTATTAACGCTGCACAGATAAAAGTAAGTTTTGTTAATAATGGTAAAAGCTGGTCAATGGTAGGAAAAGATATCCTATTCAATCCTTTCGGCGCATTTACTATGAATTTGGGCTGGTTAACCGATCGTACAGCTGATGAGGAATTCAGAAGAGTGGTTGAACATGAGTTTGGACATGCCCTTGGTTTCATTCATGAACACCAGTCGCCTGCGGCAAATATCGCATGGGACAGGGAAAAGGTATATGCCTATTTCGCTGGTGAGCCTAATAAATGGAGCAGGGCGGATGTTGATATCAACCTCTTTAATAAATATTCCCGGACCAGTACCAACTTTTCTGCCTATGACCGTTTTTCAATCATGCATTATTCCTTTCCTGCCGAATTAACTACCGACGGAAGTGCAATGCCCATGAACACCGATTTCTCACCTACAGATAAACACTATGCCCGTTTGATCTATCCCTTTCCGCCAACTCCTTCCAATGCTACCGGAACGCTGAGAACCGGGGATGATTGTGATATGGTTGACTTCGTGGTTGAATATGGCGTAGTAGCCAGTGATCGGATAGAATTTAAAATGCAATTTGGGAGGATGGATAATAAAACGGTTACCTGGTGGAAGCAAATAGGTATTCCCCTTACAAATAATACAGAAACTTTAGTGGCTATCCAGAATCATTCCTTGATCCCTGCTGAAAATAACCCGGTAGCATCAGTGCAGGTTCCGGTCAGTCAGATCAATACTAATAAAGGGATTAGCTTTTCGAAAGCCAAACTACTGGGCGTTCATACCCCATTAGGATTTAAATGGAATGTGCTTCCTGCTCTGAAAGGCGGATGCCGTGTAACACTGACATGGAAGAAAGACAGTTGCTTATAAGAGACATAAGCTATACCATGTTATGCTTTGCAGCCAGTTTGATCAAACTGGCTGTATTATTTACAGCAAATTTGGTAAGCAGGTTCTTTCGATGACTGTCAACAGTATGGAGACTGATAAACAGTTTTGTTGCTATCTGGGGATTGGTAAAACCATCAGCAATCAACTGGAGTACTTCTTTTTCACGGCTGCTGAGAACCGGCACAGCATTCAATTCCGCTTTATCTGCTGCTGATAAATTAATATCAAGGCTCATATACAACTTACCTTCAAATACACTCAGTATGGCCTCTTCAATTTCTTCTCTTGATGCACTTTTCACTAAATACCCTGAAGCCCCGCTTTGTATCATCTGTGAGATATAACTCCGTTCTTTAAAAGTACTCATTGCCACTACCCTGACAGCCGGAAACTCTTTCCTGATCTTTGCCGTCAGTTCAATACCACTGACTTCAGGCATATTGATATCGGTAATGACGATATCCGGGCTATTTCCTTTTATTTTTTCAATAGCTTCATATGCATTTGGGGCAGTCCCAGTAATTTCCACAAAACTAATTTGCAGCAACATGGAACGCATACCTTCCAGCACCATCGGGTGGTCATCCACCACCAGTACTTTGATCTTATTCATTCTCTTCAATTATACAGTCAATATGAACAGATGTTCCCTTACCAGGAGTTGTTTGAATATCCAGCTGACCTTTCAGGTAATCCACCCTTGACCGGATGTTTTTTAAACCGGCTCCCTGCAATATGGTTTCCTTTTCAAAACCCCGGCCATTATCCTCCACGGTTATCGTTAAACTATTATCCTGCCGCATTACCTGGGCCAGGATTACTGATGCACCGGAATGTTTTACTGCATTATTCAGCAATTCCTGTACAATCCGATAGACAACAATCTCAGTGGAAGATTCCATTCTTTTTTCCAACCCGTAAAATTCTCCATTTATTTTAAAGGATTGTGAATCGGATAATCCGGCGCAATAATCCTGTAATGCCTGTTGTAAGCCTAATTTCATTAATGCTTCAGGCATCATGTTATGGGCTACCCGCCGCATTTCACTGATTGATTCATCCAATTTGCCGAGTGCATTATTAAATGTACGGCCATGCTCTTCTGATAAAATTAAATTTCCTTTCATAGCTCCTAATTGAAGTTTAACACCACTGAGCAATCCGCCAAGGCCATCGTGAAGATCTTTTGCCAACCGGCTTCTTTCATCCTCCTGGCCTTTTAACAGGGATTGTGTGGCTAATAATAATTTTTCCTTTTCCAGTTCTGCTATTTTCTGTTCCTGTAATTTTCTTTTTTGCTGGTATGTCCTGTACGAAAGAAAAGAGATCAGTAACAAAGCGGCTACCCCGGCAAATAAAATATAATTAAGTGTGCTTTTTTGGCGTATGGTGGCTTCCTGTAAAGCCAATTGCTGCTCCTTCTTTTCCGTCTCGTACTTAATTTCCATCCCGTTGATACTGGCTGTATTTTTTTCATTCAGTATGGAATCATTAAGCGCCACAAATTTTTTATGCCATTGCAATGCAGCCGCAGCATTTCCGGTTGCCTCCTGCAGTTCTGTGGCCCGTAGATAAAGATCTTTGAGTTCTATCTTGGTGCCCAGTTGTTGCGCCAGTAAGATCCCTTCCTCAATAAATGGCTGAGCCAGGGCATATTTTTTTGTTCTGAGCAGCAGGTCAGATATACCCATGTAACCGTACATTTTGTATTCAGGGGCATCGATCCGGTCAGCTGTTTCCATCACATTGCGATAATACATTTCGGATTGCTGGTACTCTTTTGATTCCTTGTAATTATCTGCCATCCCCAGCCACCCGTCCATTATTATTATATCATCCTCCATTTTTTTTCCCAACGATTCCACTTGTTTGAAATGTTGGAGCGATTCTTCATAATGCTTCAAAAAGAAATCCGAAGTAGCAATATTGATAGTGGAGGAAGCTATTGCATAATCATCGTTCATTTTTTGAGCAATCAGCAACGATTTTCCGGCATACTGTTTTCCTTTCTCATACTGCTGAAGAGAATTAAAAACAGAGGCCAGGTTATTATTCGCCACCCGCTGGAATTTATCATTCCCCGTTTCCTCTGCCAGCTTAGCTGCTTGCAGGTAGTATTCAGCCGCCGTTTCCAGGTCAGACAGGTACTGCCACTCGCTGCCAGTATTAATGTAAGCAGCGGCCAGGTCATTTTTGCTACCTCCTTGTCCTAATACTTCAAGCAGGTCCAAACAAAGTTGCAATGCCTCCCGAAACTTACCCTGGTTGTTGAGGATTACAATTGAATAGCTGACATATGTGGACAGCCCTTTCCTGAAATTCAACTTTTCTGAAAGATCTTTCCCTTTTCTATAATAAAATAAAGCACTGTCAGAGTTTTCGGTTTCAAAGGTTTCGCCATACTGGTAATACGTAAATACTTTGATGCTGTCATCCGGCTTTTCTGCAATCAAAAAACGAAGCCTGCTTCTACTACTGTCGTTTTGAGCAAAAGCATTTTGTGACATTAAAATAAATACTACTAATAACAGTCTTTTCACTTCAGAAATTATTATACTTATAAAAATAGCCCTTGTACCTGCACATTTCCAAGTTTTCCGGTAAAATCCCTTGTTCAGGGGATACTAAAAACAGGGGTTCAGGGGATTGTTTCCCTTGCTGAGAAATTGAAGTTTTGTATCCGTTAAATCAACAGACATGAAAAAGATTTCTTACCTCCTGTTTATGCTCGTTTCAGCAACGATTCAAAACAATGCCCAGTGCTGGCAAAAGATCGCCCCCGGGGGGTCGCATACGCTGGCTATAAAAAATGACGGAACATTATGGGCATGGGGAAATAACTTCCATGGTGCTTTAGGTGATGGCACTTTCACAAATAGAAACACACCGGTACAAATTGGGACAGATGCCAATTGGAGGGATATTTCAGCTAACGAAGAGGTCAATGCGACACCCAAATCAAATTTTTCACTGGCCATTAAGACAGATGGCACTTTATGGGCATGGGGAAATAATAATTATGCTCAATTGGGTATTGGCACACCTGGAAACTATAATACTCCGGTACAGGTAGGTACAGATAATGACTGGCTTACTGTTTCTGCGGGAAAGGTATATTCATTAGGAATTAAAACAGACAGAACTTTATGGGCATGGGGTTTTAACCAGAACGGTGAATTGGGCTTGAGTGATTTTACCTCAAGAAGTATTCCGGTACAGGTGGGCACAGCCACAAACTGGGCAAATATATCAGCAGGATTTGAAGCATCAGCCGCCCTTACAACAACCGGAACTATATGGACTACCGGACGAAATTATGCAGGCCAATTGGGCGCTGGTACCAATATAGATAGAAATACTTTCTTACAGGTTGGTACTGCAACTGACTGGCAAAAGGTTAGCAATAGTGGCCTGCATATGATAGCTATTAAGTCTAATGGTACCCTTTGGGCATGGGGTCAGAATAGTCTGGGACAATTGGGAGATGGCACTTTTACCAATAGTAATGTGCCGCTGCAAATTGGAGTCGATAATAACTGGGATACAATCGTTGCTTCATTCCTCCATTCAGAAGCACTTAAAGCAAATGGCAGCCGCTGGGCCTGGGGTTTTAATGAAAAAGGCGAATATGGAATCGGAACTCTTGATTGGTATATAGAACCATTTCAAACAGGCCCTGAAACAGACTGGCGAACTATTGCTGCAAAGTCATATACAGCATTTGGAATTAGAACCGGTTCCAATTTATGGGCTTCTGGCCTGAATGAGAATGGCCAGATTGGTGATGGCACTTTTGTTGACAAATTGAGCCGGGTACAGATTTTATGTAATGGTATACTCCCGGTTACCTGGCTCTATATAAACGGGCAATGGGAAAATAATACAGCAGTAATAAAATGGGCCACTGCCTCTGAAAACAATACCAGTAAGTTTGAAATAGAACACAGCAACAACGGAAACAATTACTCAATCATTGGCACTGTAGCAGCAGCAGGCAACAGCAGCAGCACACAACATTATGCTTTTTTACACAGCCCACCTGCCATCGGAAAAAATCATTACCGTATTAAACAAATTGACCTGGATGGCCGGTTCAGTTACTCTGCAATAATAGTGTTACAAAAAAGCCCTTTACAAACAAATATCACTATTGCACCCAATCCTGTACAGGAGAGAGTAACAATTTTTTTCAGCAGGGGAACGAACAAAGCA
The DNA here is from genome assembly GCA_016786805.1 of Chitinophagaceae bacterium. Lineage (GTDB taxonomy): Bacteria > Bacteroidota > Bacteroidia > Chitinophagales > Chitinophagaceae > CADEDV01. The sequence goes on from JAEUVP010000309.1 coordinate 8,223, forward strand.
ATTCAGTTAATCAACAGCAATGGTGTTGTACTACTTACAGAAAAAATTACCGGGACATCCAATAGCCATTCATTAAACATCAGGCACCTCGGCCCAGGCACTTACTTCCTTAAGATTCAAACAGAAAATGGAGTAGAAACGCATACCATCATCAAACAATAAATTACTCATTAACCGTTAATATGAAAAAGATAATATACTTATTAATCACCTGTTGTAACATATTCGAAATACAAGCCCAGTCAAGCTTTGACATTTTTAACTATACAACCCCACCAGGTTTTACAATAAAAGAAAATAAAGGTTTTCTCTACTACCAAAAGAACGAAGGCAAGAATTATTGCCAGCTTTTTCTCTATCCAGCCACTCAGGAACAGAATGATGTAGAAAAGGATTTTGTCAAAAACTGGGATTTCTTTGCCCGCAATCCCAAACAAAAAGTAAATAATCCGGAAACAAAAGAAACTGATACACTCAATGGATGGAAAACCATATTTGGTGCAGCAAGAGGCACATTTAACAAGCAACAATTTGCCATCAGTTTGTCAACCTATACAAAAGACAGCATTACTTATTACATGGCGGCTGTATTTACAGATAAAAAATATATACCCATTGCACAGGAGTTTTTTTCCAGTGTAGTGCCTGATGAGAATAAGTTTTCGGGTATAAAAAAGAGCCGTCAGCAGGCACAGGAAGCAACTGCCATTTCAAAAGTAGTCAGCGGTTCATCCTCTATCAGCAAATCCACAACCCGATTTGATGATGGAGGTGTTTCTGTAGTTACAAATGATTATGTAAAAGTCACAAAAGACGGCATCGAGTTACGGTTACATTATATTGATAAAACATTGGATGATGCCCGGCCCAATACCATTGATGCGCCGGAATATTACTGGAGTAAATATGTGGAACCCTACTTTACGGTGAGCAACGTACAAAAGTGGAGCGGTGTGCAGTATCCCGTTATTTATCACCTGCAGGCCAATGCCGTGGAGAAACAAACTGGTAAAGCTTGTTATGTAGCTATCAAAATTGTGTATGGTGGCGGAGCCAGACCTATTGTAGTAATTGCTCCCAATCAAAACAGCTACCAGCAACAGTTTCCCCATCCCAATGATATAGACCCAATGTTGAATGCCAACCGGTTTGCTGTAACTGCCAATGATATTATCGGCACCTGGCAAGGAAGTGGTGGCGGCGGTGTGGAATATTATAATGTTTACAGTGGCACTTATGCAGGCATGAGTGCTGTATCCTCTACAGATGAATTCACATTTAACAGCAACGGCACGTACAGCAGCACCTACCGTAGTGCCAGTATGAACAATGGCGGCACACAATTTGGCGGCCAGGATTTTAAAGGAAATTTTTCAGTAACCGACTGGAGCATTACAGCCACTAATAGATATGGAGGCAAAACAACCACCTATAACGCACAACTTATTGCAGTAAAAAACGGCTACCTGCTGTATATGTCGGACAAAGACAATTCTTCCATGAACTATACTTTATTTAAAGCAAAATAAAAACGACTATTTAAAACCAGAAAAACTCAAATCAAAAAATGAAAATATTAAAAACCTCCCTGCTATGCTTTGCCGTAACGGCATTATCCGTAAGTAATCTTTCAGCGCAGGAAAAAACGTTGCCTGAAATAAAATTACCTGAGTTACCCTACAAACCCACTATCAAAAAAGGCTGGGTAGGCCAGTATGTATACCAGTTCAGTTTTAATGACAGTACAAAGGGAGGTAAAGGTAAAGACAGGGTTTATTACCACATTATTGTTAACCGCACCAATTCCGGTTACGTAGAATTGTCATCAGAAGTAAGAGGTGCCATTCGCAGTAACCAGCCTGATAAAAATAATGTGCAGCGCTATGAAAGCTGGATCAGCAGCGGCACCAAAAACAGTTGGAGCAAACACGATGAAACTGATACGGTAATTGCCCCCACTGCAAGGCTGGGTACAGACGGCATCATCGGCAGATTGGAAAAATATTACCGTTATACAACCGACAGTAACTGGGTAAAAGGTTGGGTAACGAATACGGATTTACAAATTGATCATATTACCGGCAAATACAGCTTTGGTGTTCCTTTACCTGAGTATAACCTGGAAGGCGATGAAACAATTGTTGAAATCATATTTACGCCGGCAAAGAAAGACGTCCGGAAAAGAAAAAACACTAAATCGCACAAGCTTACCAATGTTGACTACATAACTTTTAGCGACTGGAGTTTAGTGGAAGGAGCTTTTAAAGAAGGACAGCAGGAAATTATTATACGGGAAAGAATTCCTGTAAAACTGGAACCATCCCACAACGATAAAAAACTACCGGCGAAAAAAGGGTTTATTGATTTTTACCTGGTGCTGAAAAAAATAGGATAATGCTTATTGCTTTTGTTATCCTTAATAATAGCCGGCACTATCCTTTATAAATAAATTTAAAGAAGAATGAAAATACTCGTCACTATAGTCCTTTGTTTTATTATACTTTTTACAGCAGTAGCACAACAAAAATCCATTGATGAAGACAAAGTAAAGAAAGCGGTGGTGCTGATGCAAAAAATGATGACGGATCCCGGCCAGATGCAAACGGTGATGACAGAACTACAAGCATTAAAGCTGAATAGTGCAGAAAATAAAGAGGCACAAACAAGATTGCAGCAACAGGCGATTAGCCAAACAAATTCCATAAAAGAAAAGGCAGTATCAGCAGGAGGAAAAACTGAACAGCAGGTACGACAACAACAGGGTAATAACATACCGTTAAGAGATGTCAAAAAAATAGCAAGCATACCTGCCACACCCTCTCCTGCTAACTTAAATGCTTATCTGCAAAAGCTCTCAAAAGCTGTGGAAGCTGCTTTGCCGCCGGTTATTCAACAGGAAGCTGCGGACGCATTCGCCGTTATAAAAAAAGAAAGCAGGGATGCCCGTGAAATGGAAGAAAGCGTAGTTGGCTTATGGCTCAGCGGTCACACAGAACATGCAGCAATATTGGCAGGTAAAGTTTGCCTTGCCGATATGTCATTAGCTGAAAATATTAATAATTATGCCGCCATATTGAATATGCTCAACGCACAGCATATGGCTGTACCATTGTTACAGATGCTAAACAGGCAATATCCGGGCAACGCAACCATTCTTGGCAACCTGGGCCAGTCCTGGTATGGGCTGGGCGATATGCCAATGGCAGAAAAATTTTTAGACAGTGCTATCCGGTTTTCACCTAAACACTCACAGGCCAATCTTACCAAAAGTATCATCCAGGAAAGGAAAGGAGATAAAGCCGGTGCTGCAGCAAGTATCCAGGCAAGCATGGAAACAGGTTATACGGATGAAAAAGCTGCACGTTTACGAAAATTAGGATTTAGCAGTAAAGGTGATGTACACTGGCCATTACATATACCACAAGACCCACTGGGTTTTAATAAATTTAACCTGCCGCCCTTCCCTTATGATGTTGAACAATCTGTTGCGCTATATCCTGTATGGAAGGATCATTGGAATAAAATGCAGGCGCTGGAACAAGAATATAAAGAAGATATGGCTCGCCTGCAGGCAGCTGCGGATCAATACGAGATCAATGCTATGCGCAATAAAATACAAACTTTTAATAATGGCAGTATACAGGAGGGGCCGGGGCCATTGAGCAGCAGGGCCAGCGCTAAACTGAGTTACCTGCTCAATGATAAAGACGGGGGGCTTTCCTACAAATTGAGAAAAGCAGAAGAAAAACTGGTGGCGCTGGCAGACGAGTTAAAAGAGTTAGACGATAAAAGAGACAAAGCATTTGAAGATTTTGAAAAACAGCACAGGGACTGCGGAGATGGAGAAGGGAGTTCGGGTGCAGGAGCTGCGGCATGCTGCGAAGCTATAAATCAAATTACTAACACCTGGCTGACGGCCTGCAATAAAATAACCCGTGAGGCCTATGAAGAAGCAATTGACCTGTATAAAAAGTACTGGAGTGCAGAAGCATATTTTGCACAATACACCATGTCTGAGCCATCGTTTGAAGCTTTAAAAGCTCGGTACAAAAATATTTATGCGGCGACCCTGGCTGCAGTAAGCCCTCGCTTTGCACAGCCCAGTTTATATTGTAATAAAAAAAGCGGAGTGAATGATTTTAAGCCACAGCCGCTACAACATTACGACGATGTAGCTTGCCAATATTACAGCCGTCTTAAGTTTGGGGGTATGGTGATTGAATCAAGGTGCAGCCGTATGAAAACTTCTGTTGATTTTGGAAAATTGAAATTTTCATTTACAGAAGATATGGACAAAGCAACCGGTATTTTACCCGGTTCCATTATAGCCGGGTCTGTTGACGTATCCATCAGTATTGGCAATAAAGGATTGGGGAAATGGGGCCCCGTAAAAGCGGAGGCAGGCGCTGGTGTTGACCTTCATATTGAAGTAAACAGCCAGGGCATAAGCGAGGTGTCTGCAACGGTGAAAGCAGAAATTACTGTGGGAACAGACCTGATAGATAAAGCTGAAAAAATAGAAAATATT
>JAEUVP010000053.1 GCA_016786805.1 Chitinophagaceae bacterium
TGGTTACTCAGTGCTTTTACATCACTGATATTACCTGATTTATCCACGATGAACTGCACCCAAACAGTATAGGTCCCTTCGGGAGCTCCGTTATCGACGGGTGTATTCGGGTTCAGGTTTCTTTCCAGGTATTTTCTCCAGGCACCTTCACCGCCTTTAAAAGAAGCTTCAATCTCCACTTTCTCAAAGATCTTATTCTCATCTTCCTCTTTCTTTTCTTCGATCACCTGTTTTCCCTGGTCAATTTCCACAGGTGTGGCGATACCTTCATCTTTGATACCTTCCTGGCTTACTTCTGCGATCTTGGTTTCTTTCAGTTCTTCCACAACGGGTGGTGGTTCTTCCACTTCCTCATCTTTCACAATCTTGGGAGGTGTGAATTTTGTCATCTCGATCTTGGGAGGCTCTGGTGGTTTTGGCGGAGGCGGAGGCGGAGGTTCAGGCTTATCTTCTTCCTGTTTCAGGTCCTGGATAGTTACTTCCTTGATATCCAGGTTCTCCTTGTTGTCGCTCTTTAATGAACTGGCCAAAACAGAACCCAACAACGCCAGCAGGGCAACAGATGCCGTGATGATCAGGGCCCCGGTGATCCGCTTGTTGTAGGTTTTACGCAGCTCATAAGCCCCATAATCCTTGTTCCTTCCTTCAAAAAGAAGGTCCAGAATATCGGAGGACAATATCTTATTTGCGTCCATGCTTAAGTTGTTTTAATAAATTAGATGCTTTTCAATACATATTCCACAACCAAAACCAGTTTATTTACTGGCCTTCAGTTGCTTTTACAAGGGCCAGTTCTGTATCTGAGATTTTTACGACGGCAAAACGCTTTACGGCGTTAATGGTCATTTCATCCAGGATATCCACAGCGTTTTTGTAAGTAGCTTCAGCGGTAGGCTTAATAACTACTACAAAATCCCTGTCCAACGCTGCTTTTTCCCAGTTCTTATCGCCCCGGTCTTTTGCTTTTTGTTTGATCTCTTCATCCCTTGGCTCAGGTCTGTAGTTCTTGATCACTTCTTGTCTTTTCCTGATGATCTCATCCCTGATGCCTTTGAAAGTGGTTGATTTGAAAATTGCTGAAGCATTTTCCTGTGTCAATTCACCTTCATAGTAATAGACCTGGTTATTCTTACCGAGTAAGATGGTCAGGGCACCTGACTGTTTGATCTTGGTCTCATCTTCCTTTTTTTCCGATTCCTTCGGCATGTTGAGATCCATGGTAGTAGGAGAACTCATTGTTGCCGTAAAGATGAAGAAAGTGATCAGCAAGAATCCCAGATCCACCATCGGTGTCATGTCCACACGGGTGGAAAGCTTTTTGGCTTTCTTTACCCCGGGTCCTTTTTTGTGGCCACTATCGCCACCACCGCTATCTATACTTGCCATAATAATTTGGTTTTAGGAATAATAAAAATCCTTTTATTGCCTGATACGTTCTTTATACAATTCAGTTCCTTCAGGGGCTTCTTCACGGGAAGTGACAAGGTTATATTTAAACTCGTCATTTTTCCGCAGTGCATTGATCACCGCCTCAAAAGTGGGATATTTTGAATTGTTATCCCCTTTAATGAGGTACAGCAACTTTTCACCGGCAAATACCTTTTTAGCTGCCCCTATCCACCAGATCAGTTCATTGTTCAAGGTATCCAGAACGGGAATTCCGGGTTGCTTGAATTTTTCCTGGTCAGCTGCTGACAGGTTCAGGTAGCCTTTAAGGCTTGCAAAAGGAACACCGATGATCGGAGCTGATTTAAAACTTTGTATTTCTTTAGGTGATAAATTCAATCCCCTGCTGGTATTGATCTCTTCGATCACTTCCCCAAGACTTGTATTTGATTTGTCCTTCGGAGCAGAAATATTAAGAAATACCTTACTGTCCGGATCAATTGTGATCAAAACAGAATTCTCTTCTTTTAATATATCTGAAGAAACCGAATTAGGTGTTTCTACCGGAACAGGCTCAGCGGGTTTGAATTTTGTTGCCATGATGAAAAAGGACAGGATCAGGAAGGCGATATCCACGAAGGGAGTCATATCCGTATCCGTACTCTTTCTTGGTATTTTAACACTTGGCATGTCTTACTTCATTTTAGTATTAGATGAATAGTTTCCGAAAATCCACAAGCTATTCACTCTTATTTGTAAAGTGAAGCAAAGCTTTGTGTCAGGGTAAAACCTGATTCATCAATACCGTACGTGATAGAGTCGATCTTGGTAGTGAAAATGTTATACATGATCAATGCAAGAGCTGATGTACCGATACCTAATGCTGTGTTATACAAGGCTTCAGAGATACCAACCGCCAGTGCACTTGAATCAGAACCACCACCAGACTCACCCAATGCGGCGAATGATTTGATCATACCGATTACCGTACCTAACAGGGCCACCAGGGTACCTACTGAAGTAATAGTAGAAAGGAATACCAGGTTTTTCTGCAGCATCGGGAGTTCCAGTGCTGTAGCTTCTTCCACTTCCTTCTGGATTGATAATACTTTTTGCTCCGTGTCCAGGCCGGTTTCATTGATCATTTCTTTGTAACGGCGCAGACCTGCTTTCATTACATTACCAACTGAACCTCTTTGTTTATCGCATTCAGACAAAGCAGCATCCACATTGCGGTTAGCCAGGTGGTACTGTACTTTACGGATAAAATCAGAGATAGAACCACTACCCAATGCTTTACGGATAGTAAGCAAACGCTCAATAGAGAATACGATTACCATCAATAACATACCAATCAGTAATGGTACGATGATACCACCCTCATAAATCCTGTGGAAGGCACCTTTAGGGCCTTTGTGCTCTGGCCAGAACCATCCTTCCTTAGCCGGATCAGTAAATCCATCTGGATTACCAATGATAAATCTCCAGATAGCATACCCTGCCACAATACAAACAATCGGAGCGATCCACGAGATAATGTTACTGCTTTTTTTAGGTTGAACCGAAGTAGCCTTAACGGATGCAGTTGGTTTAGTCTCTGCCATGATCTTAATTTTTTAGTTTTTTTAAAAGTTAAATACTAATCCAGAATTAGGAATTACAATGCTAACAAAAAAGTTTATACAAAAATCTAACTTTCGCAGTTTTTCTGCGAAAGGGCTTCAAGTTAAGGATTTTTTCATATGCTGCAACTCCCTGCAAAATAATTTGATAACAAATTTATTGGAGATGTAAGAAGACTGAATCCCGGTCAATTCTGCTGCATGGTTATTCATAGCGTAAAGCATCTATCGGGTTCAGTTTTCCAGCCTTCCAGGCCGGGTATGATCCCGCAGCCAAACCCACCAATGTGCAAATAACGATCCCGTACAAAACCCAGTTCCAGGGCACTACAAATCCCGTATTCAATACTTTAGAAAAGAGGTTACCGACCATAATACCCAGGATGATACCAAAAAAAGCCCCCAGCAAACTGATAATAATAGCCTCCAGCAGGAACTGGCGTCTCACCATTTTGCTCTTTCCCCCGATGGCTTTGATCAAACCCACCTCCTTCGTTCGTTCCGATACGGAGACCAGCATGATATTCATCAGCCCGATGGCAGCACCAATCAATGTAATGAACCCGATCACCGTGGCGGAGATCGTTAAAAAACCAAGGCTGTTCATTGCTTTTTCAGCCACACTGTCGCTACGGTCCAGTACAAAATTGTTTTCCTCCGTGGTATTCAGTTTACGGATGGCCCTGAATGCACCTTCCGCTTCTCCCATCGCTGCCGGTACTTTCAGGATATCTTCAGTCATCACGGCAATCACAAAAGAAAAACTGGAAGGAAAATTCCGGTCGGAGTTCTTATACGTTGTTATCACCACATTATCCCTGCTGAAACCAAAAGTGGAACCCCGGCTTTCCAATACACCAATTACCCGGTAAGGAATATTATTTAACCTGACTACCGCATTCTCCGCCCTCTCAATACCTTCTTTGAAGAGTTTACTGGCTACATCATAGCCGAGTATACAAACATTTCTTCCCGTCTGCACATCCATCCTGTTCAGGTTACGGCCAAAGGCTAAGGAGAACCCGTTCAATAAAAGATAATTATCATCACCACCAAACATCGTCACGTTAGGACTTGTCTTCCTGGCTTCATGCGAAACAATATTGCTGCGGTTGCCAAAGACAGAAATACTTTTAGTAGCAGGAAAACCGAACCTATTCACAAACAATTCTGCTTCATCCAGGGTGATCTTTTTATCCAGGTTGGATTTTTTTTCTTTGCGGCTTCCTTTTTTGGAGAGTTTGACATCTGAATTACCACCGCCACCGAAACGGATATTCCTTTC
>JAEUVP010000093.1 GCA_016786805.1 Chitinophagaceae bacterium
ATATTAAAGATCGTAACACCATATTGTGGCAGGGCTTCCCGGATCAGGGATTTGTACCGGCTCCAGTTAAAATACACAGGCAGTAATATCTTCCTTTGGGTGCTTATCGTTATGATGATGGCTATCAACAGTTCAATAACAGAAGCGATAATAAATAACCCAATAAGACATTGACTGGATAATGTATCATAAGCAATGAATGCAACCAGCAAAACGACTTTTACAATATTTGATGTGACAGAAATAAGGGCCAAGGCAGCAAAGGATTTTGTTCCGTTGGCGATCTGCTTAAAAGGAGAAGCGAGAGAGGAGATCAGCTGGCTGATCAAAATACCGGGTAAAAAAACAAGCAATGATCCCTTTAACGGAAAAAATAAATGCAGTAACAATAGTAATAAGACTGTAATGGCAGCTGTTGTTAATACATGCAGCAGATGAAGTCCGGCTGCTTCTCTTTTATTATTTCCTGAGGCTATTTTTTTTACAACTATCAGGTCAAGGCCAAAACTCAGCAATGCAATAATGATAGTAGAGGTAGCTAAAGACCAGCTGAGTTCTCCAAAGATCTCTTTGGAAACATAACGGGATGTAAGGTAGAAAATAGCAAGGTTGAGGGCATGATTCAACAGAACCTGGGCGGAGCTGGCAGAAAGGTCTCTGATCATTTTTCCCTGCATATCCTTCCATATCGGTATTTTCAATTAACGGGTTGCTAATGAGTGTAGTTATAAGGTAATATATTTGCAGGGGCAGCCCCGCAACCTATCCCGGAAGTGTTCATGATTATCTTGCGTCTGTCCTCATAAGTATGAAACATTATGTCGTTACCGGGGGAGCCGGTTTTATTGGTAATAATCTCATCAGGACCATGTTGCAACAAGACCCTGCAACAAGGATCACTTGTATTGACGATTTTGATCTCTTTTATTCTCCTGATATCAAGAAACTGAATATCCGTGACCTGAAGGAGAATCCGGGTTTCCGCCTGATCAGTAATGACCTTGCCAAGACCCCGGGTACTGAATTGTGCGACCTGGTCAGCGGCCCGGTGGATGCGATTATTCACCTGGCAGCAAAAGCAGGAGTGAGGCCCAGCATTCAAAACCCGCTGGCTTACCAGCAGGCCAATGTGATCGGCTTGCAGAATATGCTCGATTTTGCCAAAGGAAAGAATATTAAACAATTTGTTTTTGCATCCAGCAGCAGTGTATATGGTGTAAACGACCATTTTCCCTGGAAAGAAAATGAACAACTGATGCCGATCAGCCCTTATGCGAGTTCCAAACTATCAGGGGAGATGCTGGGACATGTGTACAGTAAATTATTTGGTATCCGTTTTTTAGCGCTGCGTTTTTTTACGGTCTATGGCCCCGGGCAGCGTCCCGACCTGGCTATACATAAGTTTACCAAAGCCATTTTAAAAGGGCAGCCCATTACCATGTATGGGGATGGCAGCACCAGCCGGGATTATACATTTGTCAATGATACGGTGCAGGGAATTATTGGAGCGATCAGTTATACGAAATCTGATTTTGAGATCATCAACCTGGGTAATAATTATACGATCACTTTAAAACAACTCATTACAGCGATTGAGGAGTTAACAGGTAAAAAAGCAGTCATCGAACAATTACCCGATCAGCCCGGAGATGTGCCCAAGACATTTGCAGATATTTCAAAAGCAAAGGAACTGCTGGCATATAATCCGCAAACGCAGTTACAAGAAGGGTTAAAAAAATTCTACGAATGGTTTAGACTGCATGAAGCATTATTGCTGCAAGGATCATAGCACAACGTCAGTATTGTGTTTGATCTCTCTTTTCCCATTGAACACACGTCTCACATTGTACGTTTTCTTATTCTGCGATTCGTAATAAGTTCTCACATTGATATCCGCTACAATACCAATAGTGATGAGTTGAATACCGCCTAATAAAAAGATCAGCCCTAATATCAATAATGGTTTTCCCCAGATATCCTGTCCCATGATCTTTAAGATCAGTAGGTACAAATTGATCAATGCCCCGATACCAAAACTGATAAATCCCATCGTACCGAATAAGTGCATTGGCTTTTGCATGTATTTACGCATAAAGACCATTAGTACCAGGTCGCTCATCACTTTAAAGGTCCGGTTAATACCGTATTTACTTTTTCCATGGATACGGGCATGGTGTTTTACATCCACCTGTGTGATTTTTGCTCCCTGTAGTTTGGCAAGCACAGGTATGAAGCGATGCAGTTCGCCATATAATCCCAGCTCTTCGGCGATCTCTCTTTTAAAAACTTTCAGGGTGCAGCCATAGTCTTTGATATAAACTCCCGTCATGCGACGTATCAATGCATTGGCGATCTTGCTGGGTATCTTGCGGAGAATAAAACCATCTTTTCGGTTCTTGCGGTTACCAGCCACCACATCCCAGTCTTCTTTGATCAGCAGTTCAAGCATCGCAGGAATATCAGTGGGATCATTTTGCAGGTCACCATCTAATAAAGCCACATACTTTCCACGGGAATGATCAATGCCAGCCATCATAGCCGTACTCTGACCATAATTCTTCCGTAGCTCAACCAATACGGTTCTGTCATCCGCATGTTCCAATATCTGTTGTTTGGTCTTGTCGGAAGATCCATCGTCTACCAGCACCACTTCATAGTCAATTCCGGGAAGAGCCGTACGTACCGCTTCCAGCAAGGGTTTGATGTTTTCCTCTTCATTCATTACTGTAATGACAACTGATAATTCCCGCATGATTGTAAAATATTCCGGCAAAGGTACAGTTTATAAAGAAAGAAGGGTCTGCCGGCAGGCAAACCCTCTCACACACAAAACACAACTCGTTTTAACCGACTACCCCGGCCAGTTCAAGGCTCTTTTTTTTGAGTTTGCGTATTTCCACATCCTCGATCACCGGGTCGGGTGTTAGTACCAGGGAAGTATTGTTTTCCTTCCACCAGGTAGCGGTTTTCAGTTCTTCAAAGGCGATGACGCCGACCAGGTATTTCCGTTCTTCCTGGGCATGCCATTCTTCGATCCATTCAAATTTCTCTTTCGGGATCAATGCAAGATTATCGAAGCTTACATAGACCCGCAGGAAAATATCATTGCTTAATGCATGCGGGGTATGATGGTATAATTTCTTATACTCATAGCGGTAATGATAACGGAGTGCTGCAATATCACTCAGTACTGCCGAAGCAGTAGGGAAGCTACCGGCACCTTTACCATAAAAAAACTGTTTATCGGCAAAACCGCTTTCGATCACGACGCCGTTGTATTCATTCTTTACAAAGGCCAGGTGCTCATCATGATTTACAAACTGGGGCAACACAAATGCAGCAACTTTCCCGTTCTGTAATTTCTTTGCCTGTGCCACCAATTTGATCTGCTGGTTTTTTGACCTGGCTACTGCCGCATCACCGGCTTGTATATTCTGTATTCCATTGAAAAGAATATTATCCGGCCTTTCTACAATACCATAGGCATGATTCAGTAATAGAGTCCATTTATTCACGGCATCAAATCCTTCCACATCCAGTTTGGGATTGCTTTCAGCAAAGCCTAATTGTTGCGCCAGCAATAATGCTTCTTTGAAATCCAATCCTTCCTCGAACATTTTGGTTAAAATGAAGTTGGTGGAACCATTCACGATGGCCCGGATGGAATGCAGCAGGTCGTTGTCGTAATATTCTTCCAGGTTCCGGATCACCGGGATGGAAGCACAGGCCGAGGCTTCGTATAATAAGGAACGCTCCGTTTCTTTTTGCAGTGCCAGTAATTCCGGTAAATGCTCGGCCAGCATTTTTTTACTGGCACTTACGACTTCCTTCCCGTTCTTCAATGCTGTTGCCACGATTTCAAAAGCTGCATTGGCATCGTCAATCACTTCCACGATCACATTGATGTCCCGGTCATTCAGGATATCGTTTTTATCGGTGGTAAATAAAGAAGCCGGTGCATTTCTTCTTTTGCCCGGGTTTTTGATACAAACTTTTTTGATGCTTGCTTTCAGGGAGGGTGTTTGTTGTAATACTTTGTAAAGACCTTCGCCTACCACGCCAAATCCAAACAACCCGATCGTTAACTGTTTATGTGTTTCCATATTATTGATTCACTACTTTTAAATGATGTGATGATTTTTCTTCGATAAAATGCTTTAATGCTGTTTCTATCTTTTCATATTCCAGTAAGAAGCCATCATGACCAAAATCACTGGCAATGCTCAGTAACTGGGCACCGGGAATGGTCTTTTGCAGGTATTCCTGTTCACTGATGGGATAAAGCATATCTGATACAATACCGATGACCAGTGTTCTTGCTTTGACCTGTTTCAATGCTTTTTCAACTCCGTTCCTGTTGCGGCCTACATCATGGCTGTCCATACTATGGCTGAGCCGGTAATAACTGATCACATTAAAACGGTTCACCAGTTTCAAGCCCTGGTAGCGTTGATAGTTGTCGGCTGCGTAGACAGCTTCTTTGGATAATTCAACGAAAGCTTTGTCTCTTGGTTGAGTAATATCATAACCGTTATAATGACGATAGGATAATAAAGCAATGGAACGGGCGGCTGCCAATCCCCTTTGCCCGGCATCAGGTTTTTCTTCCAGCCAGGTCTCATCTGCCTCAATCGCTAACCGCTGCGAAGCATTGAAAGCAATGGCCCAGGGCGATAAAGCGGCGTTGGTAGCAATAGGAACGATATGCTCAAACAATTCCGGTTCTTCAATAGACCATTCGAGTAATTGCATACCACCAGTGCTGCCGCCTAAACCAATAAAGATCTTCTTGATCCCTAAATGATCTTTCAGCTGCTGGTATGTTCTTATCATATCCCTGATCGTGAAAACAGGAAACTGGTGATAATAGGGCTGTCCCGTTTCAGGATTGATGGATAAAGGCGAAATACTTCCATAAGGGCTGCCGGGTTTGTTCACACAGATGATAAAATACTTAGCGGGGTCAAAGAACTTTCCTTCACCCACTAAACCGGGCCACCATTCCAGCGGGTTACTGTTGGCTGTTAACGCATGAAAGATCCACACTACATTATCTTTTGCAGCGTTTAATTTCCCATGCGTGGTATAAGCCAGGTGATAACCCGGAAGGGTTACACCTGACTCTAACGTAAATGGCTTTGTATAATTAAAAAGGGTCGTCATCTTATGCCACTAGTTCTTTAGCAAAAACGGCTGCAAAAGCCTGTTCAAAATCCGCTTTGATATCATCAATATGTTCAATACCTACACTGATCCGAACCAGGTTGGGTAAAACACCTGATGCAGCTCTTTCTGCATCACTCAGTTGTTCATGCGTGGTGGAAGCGGGATGGATCGCTAATGTTTTAGCGTCGCCTACATTGGCCAAATGGCTTACCAATTTTAAGGAGTCAATGAATTTACGTCCGTTCTCAACTCCGCCTTTGATACCGAAATTCAACACACCCCCAAACCCATTGGTCAAATATTTTTTAGCCAATTCATGATAAGGGCTGCTTTTCAAACCTGGATACCACACAAATTCTACCTGCGGATGTGCTTCCAGCCATTGCGCCAGATTCAATGCATTATCAACATGGCGTTGTACACGCAGGGATAATGTTTCTAATCCCTGCAACAGCAAGAAAGAATTGAATGGGCTTAAGGAAGGACCGAAGTCACGAAGACCTTCCACTCTTGCACGAATCGCAAAAGCGATATTGGGTAAACCCAGCGGATTGCCTTCACCAAATATCTCCCAGAATTTTAACCCGTGGTAACCTTCACTGGGTTCCGTGAACTGCGGGAATTTTCCATTGCCCCAATTATAATTACCACCATCCACGATCACACCACCAATAGATGTACCATGTCCGCCAATCCATTTGGTGGCCGATTCAACAACGATATTAGCTCCATGTTCCAATGGGCGGAATAAATAACCACCGGCACCGAATGTATTATCCACGATCAGGGGCAGATCGTATTCTTTAGCGATAGCTGCAATCTTTTTGAAATCAGGAATATTGAGACGGGGATTACCAATTGTTTCCAGGTAAATGGCTTTGGTGTTTTTATCAATATGTTTTATGAAACTTTCCGGATCATCACCATCAGCAAAACGGGCCTCGATACCCAGTCTTTTAAAAGCAACTTTGAACTGGTTGTAAGTTCCGCCATAGAGATAAGTAGTGGCAATGAAATTGTCTCCGGCCTGCAGAATATTATTCAAAGCAAGAAATTGCGCTGCCTGTCCTGAGCCGGTTGCCAGTGCCGCCACACCACCTTCCAGCGCAGCGATCCGCTGTTCAAATACATCAGTAGTGGGATTCATGATGCGGGTGTAAATATTCCCGAATGCTTTTAAGCCGAAA
>JAEUVP010000109.1 GCA_016786805.1 Chitinophagaceae bacterium
AAGAAAAGTATTCAACTGAGCAGGAAAGGAGATACCGTTAATTTCAGGATGGTATCAAATATGAAAGTGATGGAGAAGATGCCGGAAGATATTTTCTATACCATGGGCAATGAGCTGTCTGAAGATTTATTTGCCGGTCAACCGGTTAATGTCACTCTCACAGATGAGTACTTTAAAACGGTCCGCAGCTATTCGTTTAAGAAAATGGAGGCCAGGCTGAATTATGGTGAAAAGATTACCGACGGGAATATTGAGGTCTATGCAAAGGATGGATTCAGCATGGAGCAGGCTACTACCATCGCCGGTTTCCTGAGCAAAGAGATCGCTCCTGCGAATACCATCAGTTTCCAGGTGGGCAAGAACGAAGAGGGATACTATGTGGTAAGCATGGTATCTGATGAAGAGAAAGCAGCTGCATTAGATGACAGCGAGTTCAATACCATGGCAGCACAGATATCAGCCAATACCCTGGATGATGCACCGCTGATCTTCCAGCTGACCGATGCTACCTTCAAACCCTTCAAAACTTTTACGTACAAGATCACACAGTAATTACATTGAGCCATACAATTGGTAAAAGCCTGTTTGTTTACCCAAACAGGCTTTTTTTATTCGGCTGCTAAATTCCTATTTTTACTGAAAGAGGCAACCATGCAAACGGCTCCGAAAAAAGTAGTGAACGCCTGGGCTATGTATGACTGGGCGAATTCAGCGTATAATCTTGTTATCACTTCCACCATCTTCCCGGCTTATTTTGAAGCCATCGCTGTTGATAATAAAGAAACATCCAAAACAGCAGTTACGTTCCTGGGACGGCATTTTGAAAATACGGCTCTTTATAATTATGCATTGGCTTTTGCCATGCTCATCGTAGCTGTCATATCCCCCTTGCTTTCTTCTATTGCAGACTATAAAGGCAATAAGAAAAATTTCATGCGGTTCTTTATGACCATGGGAAGTATTGCCTGCGCTTCGATGTTCTTCTTTGAAAAGGATACACTTATAATAGGAGTACTGTCTATGATCGTTGCCTGCGTGGGCTTCTGGGGCAGCCTTGTATTTTATAATTCCTTTCTCCCTGAAATAGCAGCACCGGAAGACCGTGACCGAATCAGCGCCAAAGGTTTTACCTATGGCTATATCGGCAGTGTGCTGTTGCAGGTTATTTGTTTCATATTTGTTTTCTTTCCCGGTATACTCGGCGGCGATAAAGATTCCACCATCCAGTTCAGAACTTCTTTTCTACTGGTCGGTATCTGGTGGTGGGGCTTTGGCCAATATTCGTTACGGCGCTTACCCAAACCTATTCCTGCAGGCAGTGGTGATCTGCAGCACCAGATCCTGTCAAAAGGTTATAAGGAATTAAGAAAAGTGTGGAACCAGCTTACCCACCTGCCGCCGTTGAAACGTTTTCTTGCCGCCTTCTTCTTTTACAATATGGGTGTGCAAACCGTGATGCTGGTAGCGGCATTATATGGCAAGAGTGAATTAGAGATACCGACCGATAACCTGATCATCGCTATTATCCTGATACAACTGATCGCTATACCGGGGGCCTTTACTATTTCCTGGTTATCATCTAAGATCGGTAATATCAAAACGCTGATATCAATTGTTATTCTCTGGATATTGCTTTGCTATATCGGTTATTTATTACCGGTGGGTGGAATCTATGAATTCTATGGGCTGGCGGCTTCGGTTGGTTTTGTCATGGGCGGTATCCAGTCACTCAGCCGCTCAACGTATGCCAAGCTGATGCCGGAAACAAAGGACACGGCTTCGTTCTTCAGTTTCTATGATGTAACTGAAAAGGTGGCTGCGGTAATCGGTATTTTCAGTTTTGGTTTTATCAATGAACTTACCGGTTCGCAGCGAAGCTCTGTACTGGCCCTGATGATATTTTTTATTATTGGTTTACTCTTGCTGTTCTATGCGGCAGCTTTAAAAAAGAAACCTGCATGAAACTCTATACGATCAATACCGGCTATTTTAAATTAGACGGCGGTGCTATGTTTGGTGTGGTGCCCAAAACCATCTGGAATAAGAT
>JAEUVP010000117.1 GCA_016786805.1 Chitinophagaceae bacterium
GCCGTTTGTTTTTCTTCCAGTAAAATATCCAGCACATCTCCCCCTTCAAAATTCCCGGTTCTTCCCAATACCGTTTTACTGCCTGCATCGTGCTGAAATTTCCGGAAAACAAATTCTCCTTTGATATTGCTGCTCCAGCCGGTAAAAGCCCGGGCAGCCTCTTTTATATCGTTCTCTGTATAATTACCACGGCCCAGGGTAAATAATTCCATTACCTCCCGGGCAAAATTTTCATTGGGGTGATCTTTCCGGTTCTGCTGGTTGTTTAAGAAATTCAGCATTGCCGCTGTTTTGGAAACTTCTTTCAGCATAGTACCAAAATTGCCCAGTGCATTTCTGCGGATCACATCTAACAACCCTTGCTGAAAAAAAACATTGAGATTGCGGCAGGCAAAATGCCCGTGCCAGAAGAAAGCCATCTTCTCCCGTAATTGTGAAGAAGTATTCACCATTTCATGCATCCAGTACATATTGAGGTTGCGGACACCCTCCCTGTTCTTTTGCTGGGCCATTTTCCGTTGCTCAGGATCCAGTTCCTTTTTTTGCTGGCGGCCCACTTCCTCGATACCCATTAATAAACCTTTCAGGTAATCATCCGCCACGTCAATATATTCCGGCTTTTTATCGGAAGCCTTCACAAGGGCTTTGTAAAACTGTTTGGGGGTATATTTGGAAAGGTCGGGCAATTGTTCAACGGCAGGACCGAAACCGGCACGCCATAACAGGTGCTGGTTCTTTAATTGGTTAGACAACGACATGCAAACAAAATTTTAGTTCAGACTAACAGGAAGGTAGCAAGTTTAAAAAGGCTGCACCTGTCTTTTTACAAAAACAATAAAAAAGAGAGTATATTTTTACATTTGGATCATTATTAGAAATAATATGAGTATAAGGGCTTTTAAATACCTGTCCCCTCTAATCATTTACATTGGCGCATTCCGGTCGTTTACAATTACTGGCTGGGAAATATGGATGCCGATGATCTATGCCTGGCTGGTCATTCCCCTGGCAGAGCTTTTTATTAAGCCATCGGCTGCCAACATGAGTGTCGCCGAGGAAGAGCTGGCTAAAGCCGATAAAACATATGATTTTTTGTTATACGGGATCGTTGTATTGCAGTATATCGCACTGTATATGTTCCTTCGTTCCCTGCAAACGGATGAATTATCCGCAACAGATACAACCGGCCGCATCTGGGTGATGGGCCTGCTATGCGGAACCTTTGGCATCAATGTGGGGCATGAGCTGGGGCACCGGGTCAATCAATTTGAACAAGGATTAGCAAAAGCACTTTTACTCACGTCGCTTTATATGCACTTTTTTACCGAGCATAATAAAGGGCATCATAAAAGAGTGGCGACACCGGATGATCCCAGCAGTGCCCGGTACGGTGAAATGATCTATGTATTTTACTTCCGCACTATCATTTTCAGTTACCTCAGTGCCTGGCATATTGCCAATGAAGAACAAAAGAAAAAAGGAAGACCTGTCTTTTCGATTCGGAACGAAATGATACAATTTCACCTGATTCAACTGACGTTTATTACATCAATCGCATTTGTATTCGGGTGGCTTATTACCTTATACTTCCTGGCGGCCGCCCTGATCGGGATTCTATTACTGGAGACCGTGAATTATATCGAGCATTACGGCTTGCAACGAAAACAACTGGCCGATGGAAAATATGAACGGGCCCTGCCTGCTCACAGCTGGAACAGTGACCACATTATTGGCCGCCTGATGTTATTTGAACTGAGCCGTCATTCCGATCATCATTATATGGCCAGCCGTAAGTACCAGGTTTTACGTCATCATGACGATGCTCCGCAAATGCCAACGGGTTACCCCGGCATGATGATCTTATCATTATTTCCTCCCGCCTGGTTTTATGTTATGAACAGGAAAATAAAACAACTACAAAAGAAAGAAGCTACTTAGCCGCATTCTCTTTCACCCATGCGGTTACATGTACCTGTTCCTGCTTCGACAGTTTTGCTTTGGGTGCCATTAAGACCATAATGGTCTCCCATCTTTTCTCTGTGTATTGAACAGGATCAGGTAATCCATGACAATGGCCGCACCGGGTCGTAAACAGTTGTTTGCCTGTCAGCAAATCGGGTGCAGACAATGCCTCCGTTTTAGGTGCCGACGGTTCAACTTTTCTTGCTGTAATAACCGGTATTGCTTTTTTCTGGCAGGACAACAAAATAATAACAGAAACCAGGGCCGCTATAAATGGGATTTTCATACTTACAATTTAAAGTAATAAGGGTTTCTACCAGAAAAAATACTTAGTTGGGCATAATAGCTACTTTGTTGCAATAAAATTTTACTAACAAATGTTCAGAATATAAAAAATCATAATAAATTCAGTTTTCACTTTTTTTACCACACACTAAACCAACAAAATTTATGAAGAAACTGTTCCTGGTTCTGTCAGCCGGTTTTTTATTAGTAACCGGTTGTAACAAATCAGCTTCTAAAGCTGATGATGTGCAGGCAAGTGATGAAACAACAACGCCGGTACAAAGACAATGTTCTGCAGATGATGTTTTGCAGGAGCAAATGAGACAAGATCCTGCATTGCGCCAACGCATGAATGACATTGAAGATTTCACTAAAAGAGTTGTAGAGAATCCTGCTGCTTACCGCCTGGTAAATGGTGTTATTGAAATCCCTGTTGTCTTTAATGTACTCTACAGAACAGCAGCACAAAATGTTTCATTAGCACAATTACAATCACAAATTGATGTGCTGAATGAAGATTTTGCAGCTACCAATGCTGATTATAACAACACTTCTACTTACAACAGCGTTAAATCAGGCAATATTGGTGTTCGCTTTGTATTAGATGCTGTAAACCGCAGATCAACTACCAAAACAAGCTGGAGCACAAATGATGCGATGAAAAAAAGTGCACAGGGTATTGCCCCTACTAGCCCTACCACCAAACTCAATATCTGGGTTTGCAATATGGGCGGAGGCATTTTAGGGTATGCACAATTCCCCGGTGGTGCTTCTTCTACGGATGGCGTTGTCCTTGATGACAATGCTACCGGTCGCACTGGTACTGCCGCTGCTCCTTTCAACAAAGGAAGAACAGCCACTCACGAAGTAGGTCACTGGATGAACCTTCGTCATATCTGGGGTGATGCTACCTGCGGTAATGACCAGGTAGGTGATACACCCACACATAACACGGCTAACTACGGTTGCCCTGCAGCTGGTCACCTGAGCACCTGCTCTGGCACACCAGTTGAAATGACCATGAATTATATGGATTATACGGATGATGCCTGTATGTATATGTTCAGCCTGGGTCAGAAATCGAGAATGCTGGCAACATTTGCCGTTGGCGGACCCCGCAACAGCTTTGCTCAACCTTAATAGCCAATCGTTCACATGACATAAAAATGCCCCGGTGACGGGGCATTTTTTATTACTCGCCTGATAATTTATTAATTCAATACTCCTGCCCCAAAATAAGAATGAAGTACAGCTGGTAATTGTATCCCTTCTGCCGTTTGATTATTTTCTAATAAACAGGCAACGATACGTGGCAGCGCCAGCGAACTACCGTTGAGCGAATGCACTAATTGCATTTTACCATTTGCATCTTTGAAACGGATTTTCATCCTGTTTGTCTGATAGGCTTCAAAATTGGAAACAGAACTTACCTCCAGCCATTTTTCCTGGGCTGCACTATACACTTCAAAATCATAAGTAAGTGCAGAAGTAAAACTCATATCTCCGCCACAAAGAGCTAAAATGCGATATGGCAGTTCGAGGCTTTGCAATAGTTTTTCTACATGACTCACCATATCCTGGTGTACCTCATAACTGGTGGCAGGATGAACCAACTGAACGATCTCCACTTTATCAAATTGATGTACCCGGTTCAACCCTCTTACATCAGCACCAAAGCTTCCAGCTTCTCTTCTGAAACAGGGAGAATAAGCGGTCATCTTTAAAGGCAGATCAGCTTCTTTTACAATTTCATTCCTGTAAATATTTGTCACCGGCACTTCAGAGGTCGGGATCATATAGAATCCATCAGCAGGCATATGGTACATCTGTCCTTCTTTATCCGGCAGTTGCCCAGTTCCGTAAGCGGTGTCTGCATTCACCATTAAAGGTGGTAAGTATTCCGTATAACCAGCAGCTGTATTAAAATCCAGAAAATACTGGATCAATGCCCGTTGCAACTTCGCCCCTTTCCCTTTGAACAAAGGGAAACCACTTCCGGTGATCTTTGCACCGGTCTCAAAATCAACAATGTCATATTTTTTGATCAACTCCCAATGCGGAACAGCACCCTCAGGTAAAATGGGTTTGCTACCAGCTTCTCTTACAACAACGTTATCAGCAGGCGTTTT
>JAEUVP010000315.1 GCA_016786805.1 Chitinophagaceae bacterium
TTACAATTTTATAAATTCCACTCTCCGGTTTAATGCTTTATTAGACGGAGTGTCATTGGTTGCTACAGGTTGTGTTTCTCCTTTGCCCTCTGTTTCAATACGGCTGGCATCAATGGCAAAAGATTTTACCAGCTCGTCCTTAACAGAAGCTGCCCGTCGTTTGGAAAGATCGAGATTCGCTGCGTCGGCACCATCAGCATCTGTATGTCCAATGATTTTAATCTTAACAGCAGGATTCTCAGTAAGCACAGCTGCAATTTCTTTTAAGGTGGCATAGGAGGCAGGTTTCACAACGTCTTTATTCACATCGAAATAGATACCATAACTCACCAGTTTTCCCTCGGTGAGTAACTTGCTCCGCATATCAGGATTGCCGATTGCAATCCGGATATTACTGACCATGGCAGCACCTTCTTCAAAACGGATCCGGTCCATTTTAACACTGGTCAGTGGAAAGGCTTTGGGAAGATCAAATATTTTTTGCTCATCCTGGTATAGCCGTATCCTGGCTTTTTGCACCCAGATAGCAATATGGTATTTTTTATTCTCTTCCTGGTAGTATTGCTCACCTTCTTTTGTACCGCTCAATCCCAGATCAGCACCTTCGTCATTATTTATATAGGTACGGTAACCAGTTCGTCCAAAATACTCACAACTGAAGAGGAACCCAGCTTTGCCGGGTACGGCTCCATGATCATATGATTTGGGATTGATACTTTGTAGCAGCCGGAAATCATAACCAGCCATTCTTCCTTCTTCTCCTTTAATAGGAATGATGTCAAATTCAATCGTGTAATTATCCGGCAGCTTTAATAATTCATCTGTCCAGATGGCTTCCCGGGAAGAAAACTTCATCCAGCGGCCGGGTAATAAATTGGTGGTAACGATTTCGGCAGAACCATTGGTATTCCACAAGGCTGGAAAGTCGCCAATATTATCCTGGCTGAAATCATCAAAGAAGATCACTTTTTCTCCCGGTATAAAATCAAATTTAGAGTAAGACAGCAGCGATGGGACAGTATCCTGAACCGGCTTCTGTTCTGTCTTCCCTGTTTTAACAGGCGCTGGTTCTTTTGTTCCTTCCTGTGGTTCCTGTTTTTCTTTTTTGTCAAACAGGCTGTCAACAGCCTGTTCCGTTTTCTTTTCGATGGCCCTGTTTGCTTTGCGTTCCAGGATTTTTTTAGGGTTAATGATCTGCGCCTTTGCATTGCTTGTTGTAATCAATAAAAACACAGCAAGGCCTATGCATGTTACCGGGTTCATATAATAAGTTTAAAGCCTTAGTTAAATGCGCCTTTAATTAGCCGTTATTATTTACCGGCATATGTCCGTACAAAATTCACCAGGTCACCAGGCATTCTAGTTTTGCCAAATGTGCCTTCGATGGCATCTTCATTGCCTGGGATCTTATTTTTAAAACCAGGCATGTCTTTATGACCGGAGTAGATCTTATATAATAATGCTCCGTCAGACTGTTGCTGGAAGGCGGCTGTTGTAAAATCGGTCGGGCTGTTATCCATTCTCAATGCCCTTTTGCCATGCCCTTTACCATCCATTCCATGACATGAAACGCAATAGGTAATGTAGAGTTCTTTACCTGAACTAATGGACGACTCATCAGCAGGAACCGGGTTTTTCAATTTTTCATATTTTTCAGGTACTTTCCAGGGATCTTCCTGCTGTAATGTAAAGGACAGGGATACGGCCACGATCACATATAAGCCGGGTAGTAAGAATAGCTTTTTCATTTTTTTGTTGAATTAAATGTTCATCTGTTGAATTGATACACTGATAAAGTTATGATTGTGAGAAGCGGGTATATTATGACCTTCGTCATTAAAAGGCTGTGCGTGCCTGTTTTTTATGCCGACAAATTTATCTTTAATGGTTGTCGCCTTCAGCCTTGTGATTGTCGCTGTTGCACAGCGGATGTATGGGCGGGATAACTGATATTTGTAACGGAAACTTAAAAAATCAACGAAACTGATAAAAATGGAAACGCAAAACAAAACGATGCTGACAGTAGCGTG
This sequence comes from Chitinophagaceae bacterium, assembly GCA_016786805.1. Classification (GTDB taxonomy): domain Bacteria; phylum Bacteroidota; class Bacteroidia; order Chitinophagales; family Chitinophagaceae; genus CADEDV01. The sequence continues at coordinate 2,031 of JAEUVP010000315.1, forward strand.
TACGGTAAATGCTCCAATTACTACTGTATGGGAATGCTGGACCAACCCGGCGCATATTACCCAATGGTGCAATGCTTCACCAGACTGGCATACACCCCGTGCAGAAAACGACCTTCGTGTGGGTGGCCGGTTTGTAACGAGGATGGAAGCAAAGGATGGCAGTATGGGCTTTGATTTCGGCGGAACCTATGATGCTGTAAGAACCAATGAATACATTGAGTATACGATGGAAGATGGCCGGAAAGCTAAAATTAATTTTATGGATGAAGGCAGCTCCGTTAAAGTAGTGGAGAGTTTTGAAGCAGAAAATACAAACCCGCTGGAAATGCAACAGTCTGGCTGGCAGGCCATCCTGGATAATTTTAAAAAACATACAGAGACAGCTAAATGACCTTTTCGTTCGATCTTAGTAACAACCCCGGAGTTCTTATTATTCCGGGGTTGTACTTTTAAGACATTATGGGAGCCGGTAAAAGCATTTATCACAGATTTGATTCTTTTAATGAACTTGCAGTCTTAAACCCGATTACCATGTTTTTAATTGTACTGGGAATTATTTTATTAATAGTTACCCCGCTTTTGCTGAGACAGAATCCAGCCCTCGAAAAATTCAAACCCGTTAGCCGGCTCGTGGGGGTGGGCTTTATTATCATCGGAATCGTTGTTTCGTCGGTGAAACAGATCAATGCCGGTGAAGTGGGTGTGAAAGTATTGTTTGGCAGTATACAGCCCGACGTACTGGGCAGTGGCCTTCACTTTGTGAATCCACTTCTGGATATCAGGAAGATCGATGTAAAGACCCAGAACTATACCATGAGTGGCGTAAACGATGAAGGAGAAAAAGCCGGTGATGATGCGATCAAAGTTTTGACCAGTGACGGATTGGAAGTAACGATTGACCTGACTGTCCTTTATAAAGTGGTTTCCGGTGATGCGCCCCGTTTATTACGGGAAACCGGTGATGACTACCGGGATAAGATCGTACGGCCCATTACCCGGACTAAAATAAGAGACAATGCTGTTTATTACCAGGCTGTTGATCTTTTTGGTAATAAGCGGGATGAGTTTCAGCAACGTATTTACAGGAGCATAGAAGATGATTTCAAGAAACGGGGCCTGATGCTGGAACAGTTACTGGTAAGAAATATCACTCTTCCTAATTCTGTAAAGGCTTCGATTGAATCCAAGATCAATGCAGAGCAGGATGCCAAGAAAATGGAATTTGTATTACTGAAAGAAAAACAAGAAGCTGAACGGAAAAGGGTGGAGGCACAGGGTATTGCAGACTACCAGCGGATCATTAACACCGGTCTTACTGATCAGCAATTACAGTATGAACAGATAAAAGCGATGAAGGAACTGGCATTAAGCCCCAATGCAAAAGTGATCGTTATGGGAAAGGGGAATACACCATTGATCATTGACGGAAAGCAATAAAGCCAACCCCCCAGGACGAATAGCATTGTTACAAGAAAAGATGATCATTAACCTCCGTATGTTTTTTTCGATCTTTTTTTGTTTGCACCTGCCAATTTCTTTTCTGTTTCTGTTTTGGGATTGATGCTTTTTTTGTCTGAAGGCGCATTGGGAAAACCCGGGAAATCCTGGTCAATATGTTGATCAGGATTTTGTTGCACGTCTTCTTCCTTTTTAATTGGGTTTGGCTTTTTGTTCATACAACAATATTTATACTGACATGAATGAAGCTGTTTGTTCTGTGTCTGATTTTTCATTTTGCCCAGGTGCAGGCAGGCTCATTCCTCCCGGTTTGATAAAATCAATAAGGTCTTTGTTTAGTTTTTCTTTGTGGGTAAACCAAAGGCCGTGCGGTGCCCCTTCATAGACCTTTAACACAGAACCGGTGATCAGTTTGGCTGATTGTTCGCCGGTTAATTTTATGGGAACTGTTTTATCCTTATCACCATGAATGATCAATGTGGGTACCTTTATTTTCAAAAGATCCTTTCTGAAATCAGTGGAAGAAAATGATTTGGCACATTCTATTGTTGCTATCGGAGAAGCATCCATTGCTTTGGTTAAGCTGTTCGCAAGATAAGCTTCGGTTACAGGATGCTTATCAGCACCTGTTCCGTAGAAATCATTATTAAAAGTTTCCAGGAAACCTGGCCTGTCTTCCATCATTGCTTTCCTGTTTTTGTCAAAATGTTCCTGTGGCACTCCATCTGGGTTATCGTCAGTCTTTAACAGGAAAGGGACCACCGCACTGACCAGTACCACTTTTGAAACTCTTTCGCCGCCATATAAGGAAAAATATTTTGCCACTTCACCACCACCCATTGAAAACCCTACCAGGGTAACATCGTTGAGATCTAATTCATCCAGCAGGCATTTAAGGTCACCTGCCAATGTATTATAATCATATCCTCCATAGGGCCTGTCTGATCTGCCAAAACCTCTCCTGTCATAAGTAATACAGCGAAGACCTTGTTGGGGTAATTGTGTTACCTGGTACTCCCACATAGAGCCGCTTAATGGCCAGCCATGAATAAAAACCACTGGTTTCCCTTCCCCCATATCCTCATAATATATTCTTACCAGCTTATTGTTATTGGATACTGAGTTAATAAATGGCATAATAGAATAAATTGTAAGGTTCTTCAAAAAATGATGTAATCCTTTACTGCTTTATCATCTCACATACAACTCTAACATGACCCGCCTGTTCTGTGCTCTTCCTGACGAATTTACATTTGTGCCCATGGGTCTTGTTTTGCCATAGCTATTTGATACTATCCTGCTTTCGGCAACACCTTTGGATAATAAGTATGTTCTGACTGCATCGGAACGGCTTTGTGAAAGTGTTGTTGGATCTTTCTCGTATGAATCTGTATGACCACTTATTTTCAAATCATAATCCGGATAGCTGTTGAGGATACTAACCACTTCATCCAACATGGGGTAGGAAGTGGTTTTAACCAATGCATTTTTTGAGTCAAAGTTCACACGGCGGGCAGCGAATAATAAGCGTTTAGGTATGTCTTTTTTCATCAACGGACAACCAAAATTCCCCGCATCTCCCAGGAGCGAAGGACATTTGTCATCTGCATCCGCCACACCATCACCGTCCGTATCATATGTACATCCTTTGGCATCAACCTTAATTCCGGCTAATGTGTTAGGGCACTTATCATCAGCATCTAAAATACCATCCCTGTCACTGTCAGCGGCACATCCGTTTGCATCTGTTTTAATACCTTTTGCTGTACCAGGGCATTTATCATTTGCATCGGTAATGCCATCGCCGTCTGTGTCAGGACATCCTGTGAACATATCCAAACCTTTTGCATTCGGGCATTTATCTTTTGCATCTTCAATGCCGTCGCCATCACTATCAGGACAACCTTTGAATCTTGAAAGTCCGGGAACGTCTGCACAAGTGTCATCAAAATCACTTACACCATCATTGTCTTTATCCTGGCAGCCATTCATGGCTTCTGTACCAGGAAGGGAAGGGCATTTATCCAGATAATCAGGTACGCTGTCTTTGTCGGTATCTACAGGGCACCCTGTACCATCAACCAACACACCGGGAGGTGTAGAAGGACATTTATCTCTTTTATTCTTGACTCCGTCACCATCGCCGTCTTTTTTCATCTCAAACTTAGAGGGAGCCGGGTTACTATCCTGTGCAAATAATGGCGAGAGACAGGGTGTTAAGAACGATACCACTGCTAACAGTGCTAATTTTGTATACTTCATAAAAATCCTTTTATTATCAATTGGAAATAAGTATTAAGTGAACAAAGATTAGTTTATCTGCTGCCTTAACAGTTATACAAACATGGGAATAAGTTATATCATTCACACATTGACTCTACAGGATAACACGAAATGAGTTTTCTATACCCGCATACCGATGTAATTACATGGATCGTTGATCTTATCAACTACCTTTAGTTAATACAAATATTATATGCTGTCATTCTACCAGTCTTCAATACAACAGGTTCTCGAAAATTTCAAGACAGTTGGTGAAGGCCTGACAGGGGAAATGGTTACAGAAAGATTGAAAGAGCATGGTACTAATTCGTTGAAAGAGGTAAGGCAAAAAACAAAACTGTCAATACTCCTTGCGCAGTTTACGGATGTAATGATCCTGATCCTTGCAGCGGCTGCTGTTATTTCCTTTGCAGTGGGAGAGCATACGGATGCGTTTGTAATACTAGCCATTATTATTGGTAATGCCTGGATGGGTTATTACCAGGAGTATAATGCTGAAAAATCGATCAGAACGCTGCAGAAGATGACCGCCCAGTATGCAGTGGCATTGCGTAACAGCAGCCCTGCAAAAATTGAAGCGAACCAGTTAGTCCCGGGTGATATCATCTTACTGGAAGCCGGTGATATTGTTCCTGCTGATGCACGGCTGATGGAAGTACATTCTTTTAAAACTGACGAAGCATCTCTCACCGGCGAAAGTCATAGTATTGACAAGAAAACGGATATTATTACAGAACAGAACCTTGTTTCGGGCGACCAGCATAATATGGTCTTTAAAGGAACAATTGTAAGTAATGGTACTGCCAAAGCGATCGTCACTGCAACAGGTTTGAATACCGAGATCGGAAAAATTGCCGGTTTGCTGGAAGTTCCCTCTCAAAAAACACCACTGCAAAAAAGACTGGCTGTATTCAGCAAACAACTGGCAGTTATTGTTATACTCATCTGCGGGCTGGTATTTGGCATCGGGCTGTGGAGGGGCGAACCTGCCTTTGGTATGTTCCTCACAGCACTATCGCTTGCTGTCGCTGCTTTGCCGGAGGCATTACCAGCAGTAATTACGATTGCTTTAGCACAGGGAGCAGGTAGAATGGTTAAACAAAATGCCCTGATGCGAAAATTACCGGCAGTGGAGACATTGGGTTCTGTCACTTATATCTGCAGTGATAAGACCGGCACACTTACTCAAAATATAATGACCGTTGAAAAGACAGAAGCTGCTGCCGGCCTGGAAGATTTACTGAAACACGCCATGCTGCTGACGAATGAAGTAAAATTTGCAGAAAATGGATTATTGGGAGACTCGACAGAAACAGCGTTGGTGAATCATGCCCTCGGAAAGGGGCATACCAAGGAGGGGTCTGATAATGATTTTCCGCTTGTAGCTAAACTGCCATTTGATTCTGAAAGAATGCGAATGAGTACTTTTCACCAGCAGGCTGATAAATGGATACTATTGGTGAAAGGTGCCCCGGTAAAGGTGATGGAAGTATTGAGTGAGAAATATAAAGAACAGGCAGCAGGATGGCTGGACAAGAATCGTGAATGGGCAGCTGAAGGTTTACGGGTTTTATTTTTTGCCTATAAAACTTTTGATCAAAAACCAGCGGAGATAAAAGCAGCCATTGAAAGCGATCTTGATTTTTTAGGTATGACAGCGATGATAGATCCGCCGAGGGAAGAAGTGATAGATGCCATCAGGCAATGTAAAACAGCCGGCATTAAGTCAGTAATGATAACCGGTGATCAGCCACTCACTGCCACTGCCATCGCTGTACGATTAGGAATGATTGAGAAAGATCACCAGGACGTAAGAACAGGTGCCGGCCTGGATAAACTGTCGCAGGAAGAATTTAAAGCTGTTGTAAAGCAGACAACTGTTTACGCAAGGGTTTCTCCCGAACAAAAGCTGAATATTGTTAAAGCATTACAGGCCAATGGAGAATTTGTAGCCATGACTGGTGATGGAGTGAATGATGCACCATCGCTGAAGCAGTCGGATATCGGGGTGGCCATGGGAATAACCGGGACTGATGTTTCTAAAGAGTCAGCCGATATGATCTTGCTGGATGATAATTTTGCCACTATTGTTAAAGCTGTACGGGAAGGAAGAAGGATCTATGAAAACATCAGGAAATTCATTCTCTATGTACTTTCCTGTAACCTGGGAGAGATATTAACTATTTTTATCGCTCCTTTTTTAGGTCTTGCTATTCCGCTACTCCCGGTTCATATTCTCTGGATCAACCTTGTTACGGATGGATTGCCCGGGCTGGCACTGGTTGCAGAACCGGCGGAGAAAGATATCATGAACCGTCCGCCACGCCCCCCTAAAGAAAACCTATTTGCAGGGGGATTGGTAACCAGGATACTCCTGTCCGGGATTATGATGACTGCTGCTGCCATTTTTATTCAATGGTGGGCGAAAGGACAGGGATATCAGGTGAATACACAGCAAACGATGGTCTTTACCACACTGTGCTTTGTGCAGTTGGGTAATGCTCTCTCTGTACGTTCAGTGTATCATTCCTTATTCTCAACCGGGATATTTGCCAATAAGGGTATGTGGGGGGCTATCCTGCTTACCATTATTCTTCAACTGGTAATTGTATATGTTCCATTGCTGCATCCTGTTCTTAAAACAACATCATTGGATTGGAATGCAATGACGGCTATCCTGCTGACGACAGCTGCTTCCCTCATTTGTATTGAGCTGATGAAATACCTGAATAAAAGAAGATATTATAGTAAGATATTGATGTGATGAGCTTCAATGAAAGCGGGATTACTGACATCGGCCTATGATGGTTCTTTACTTATTTCGCCGCCTGAAAACTGGTCTCCGATTGTATGCATAAGACTTGAAAGAGGTCCTTCCATTTTATTGGTTCTGTCATCAAGTGTATTCTCATGTAATAACTCTCCGATTTGTAATTCAGCCTGCAGGTATAAGAGGATATCATTTTTTTGCCCGGCCAGGTATTTTCGCACATCATGTATGGTAGCCGTAACTGGCAACTCCTGTTTAATGATATGCACGGCAGTAGCAGCAATCAAACTTGTTTTTTCCTCAGCATAGCCTGTTGAACAGGAAGAGTAGCTGGCAATCATACCAATAATATCGTCCTTGTTTTCTTTAAAGAGGAGAGTTGTCAGATCTACAGGGGTGTTTCCTTGTAAGATATTGCCGGCACCATCATCGGTATCGCTGTATTTGTACAGGGCAGTTAATACAGCAGGTATTGCGGCCTGTCCAAACCTGTTTTCCTTAGTACTGGCTGGTTCTATTACTGTCTGGGTGTTAGGGTCAATCTTTTGAAGCATTGGATAACCCATTTTTGTTTGCAGGGAATCAACAAGATGATCTGGCATTGAATATTTTTAAATAGGTGTGTTTAATTGCCAATATGTAACGGATGGTACATTGCGGCAGTTGTTATTCATGTGCCCTTACTATGTGCCGGACATTGCTGTTAATAAATTAAAGGATTTTGATTTATCATCCACGGGTGCCTTTCGTTGAGATTTGTTTCCTGCAGGTTTGCTTTTTTCCTTTTGAGGAACTATAACTGGAACATTAAAAATATCATGACTGGTATATCCATCTTCATCTTCCTGGATATTTACTATGACCGGTATTATCTTATCCTTGTGCATTAGTTTTAGCAAGTGCTGTTCATATCCTAAATCTATTCTTTTAAACAAGAAACTTAGTTATACATATTCACCCTGGTATTACATAATTCACACTTTATTGCCAGGGCTTCCTGCTTTAGTCCAATTGTATTCAATAAATTGGTAACTCATGGATGACTATGACCATCAGATCATATCATCGATATTAATATCAGCATCATCTTCAACCTCATTTTTCAGGTAATACAATACCAGGAAAGTGATAAATACAACGGCTATAGCACTACAAGCAACCTGTAAAGCAGTCATGACGAGGTTATTTGAATTTTTCCGGAAATTGCCTGGTAATACTACCGGTAACTAAGTCAGCAATTTTAAAGGCTTCCATTGTTGCCCTGTCGTACACCAGGATATCGGCATCATAGGCTTGTTGCTGTCGTCGGATTGCTTCTTCCGCTGTAAAGAGCAGGTAATTGTTCATTGCGGTTTTAAATGTTGCAGGCAGCAAACCCGGGTTGTTCCTGCACAATAATATGGATACCTGCTCAGCATTAGCATGCCATATCCTTTTTAATTTCTCAAGTGCTGCAGTATTTCCCGAGGTGGTTTCCTGTATGATTCCCTTTGCGAGGCTGATATGTACTTTTAGCAATTCAGCCAGTTTATTACCTGTTTCTTCACCATAGAACGGTTTAATAGCGTTGCCAATAGCCACCTGGTTCTGAAGCAGCCGGTTAATGGTATGATCTGTGCCCGGAAGTCCGTCTACAATACAGAATATGAGATTTCGGGTCAGGAATGCCTGGTCGGCCCAAAGTTTCCGCCAATCCGCCTTCAGGTTCATTGCAGATGCAGTAATGACTGCCGGGCCGTTCTGTTTGGAAATTTTGGAATTTTGGCTGGCAGAAAAACCATTGTAGCTGACAATGATCACAACCGCTGCGATCATGAGGTCGAGAACCGGGCCTGTTTTAGTAATACGCTTTACGGACCATTTTGTTTTGGAAGTAACTGCCTGTATCTCCGCTTGAACAACGCTGTAGTTACTATAGGTTTTTTCCGCTTCCATAAATTATACCTGGATACTTTTCACGGAATTAAAAATACCAAAAGCTTTCAGCAGCCAGATGATAAGAACAATCACAACAACCACGTTCAGTATAGTTTTGACCTTACTGTCCATGGGGATGTATGAATTAATCAGCCAGAGGATAACTCCTGTAACAACCAGTACCACCAAAATTGTAAATAATGACATATAAAATAGTTTAGTAGCAATAAAGATGAGTTGATTCCTTGCATCAATTGTTACAGGTATTCTCCTAAAAGTTATATTATTCACAGCCTTGGAGAGGTACGTGGCGAAATGGGTAGTTAAA
>JAEUVP010000151.1 GCA_016786805.1 Chitinophagaceae bacterium
TTTTTTAGATATATTCAATTTTTAATTACAACCAACATGAAAAAAATCCTCTCTCTTACTGCTATCGCAACAACGGTACTCATCTTTTCCAATTGCAGTTCTTCCAAAAAAGCAACTGCCGCTGCACCGGCTAAATTCAATTATGAAACAAATGTGCAGGCTGTGATCGCTGCTAATTGTGCCCCCTGCCATATTCCTTCAAAAGGAGGAAACAAAAGGCCCTACGACAATTTTGCGAATGTGAAAGCTGATATTGATGAAATTATCCGCAGAATTGAACTGACCCCCGGCACCAGAGGATTCATGCCTTTTAAGGGAACTGCCAAACTTAGTGACAGCACCATCAACGTTTTCAAACAATGGAAAACTGACGGCTTGCTGGAAAAGTAAACTCATCCGTTTAAGGCAAATCTCACGGCAGCCTGAGAATGAATGCGGGTGGTATCAAACACCGGGACCGTACAGTCTTCCTGCTTGACCAGGATGGGTATTTCTGTGCATCCCAGGATGATACCTTCTGCACCCTCACTGATCAGCCGCTGAATGATCCCCAGGAATTTTGCTTTTGTGTCAGAGGTGAAGATGCCTTTACCCATTTCTGTATAGATAGCGGTATTGATGACCTCAATTTCTGTTTCGTTAGGAATGATGGTGCTGATCCCTTTTACAGCCAGTTTGTTTTTATAAAAATCAAGCTGCATTGTGTATTTAGTTCCCAGCAATGCCACACGGCTTAGCCCTTTCGCTTTTATACTGGCGGCTACTTCTTCTGCAATATGAATGACAGGAATAGCAACTGCGGCCTGTACTTCATCAGCGATCTTGTGCATGGTATTAGCGCCGATCAAAATACAATCAGCACCTGCCTGTTCCAGTTTCTTTGCCACGCCGCTGATCTGTTTGGCAATCTCATCCCACTGCCCGGCCTCCGTCAGCACTTTGATCTCCCCAAAATTGACAGAGTATACGATGATCTGCCCGGCTTCCACACCACCGAGTTGTTGATTCACCATTTCATTCAGTAACCGGTAGTAATCCAGTGTGGAAAGCCAGGTAAGCCCGCCGATCAGCCCGATTGTCTTCATTTTTTTTGGTTATACCGTAAAATTAAAGGAAAGTACCAATGGGTAGAGGCTTAAAAAAATCACCCGGAAATATGACAACTATCACCACTTATTTTCAGTGTAATTCACGAACTTGTATACATAACTGTTTGCACTATGATTACCGTAAAAGAAATGCTGGAAAAAAAGCCTACCGTGTACAATACTATTGAACCGGGAGCTTTGGTCATTGATGCACTGACCATGTTGAATTCAGTCAACCTGAGTTACCTGGTGGTGAAAGACAATAATGTGTATAAGGGTATTTTTTGTGAGAGGGATTATAGCCGGAATGTCATACTAAAAGGACGATCCAGCCGGGATACTAAAGTGGAAGAAGTGATGACCATTTATCTTCCGATGGTGCAAATGACGGATACGGCTGAACATTGTATGCTGACGATGGATCTCCATAAAGCCCGATACCTGTTAGCTTTTGACGATAAAGAGTTCCGGGGTGTGATCACTATTCATGACTTGCTGAGACAGGCAATCGCCAGTAAAGAGTTTGTGTTTGATAAGGACCTGGCCGGTAAACTTATAGACCACGACGAGGGTGGCAAAGTATTCTGATATTACTGTTTTCCTTTTTCCATTTTTTGGGTGATCAATGCGATGGGCAAACCGATCATGAAGATGATGATCAGTAAACTGATCATGGCTTTCTTCAGCACAAAGGGCTGTGCCGGTACATGGCTGAATGGCACTACCAACAGGTTCATGACCGACCAGGCAACTATTCCATACAAGATTCCGGAAACGATACTGTTCTTTGTTATGAAGCTATATTGACGGAACAGCAGTACATATATCGCAGCAAACCCAACTGCGATCAGGAAATGAAAGAGCAGTCCCCAGGCCAGCATTTCATTCCCGCCTGCAAAAGCCTTTTTACCGAATATGCCGCTGGCAACGAATTTAAGAACGGGAGCTGGCCCTTTCCCTGTATTAATGTAGAATTGGATAAAGGCAGCAGTAATATCAAGAATCCCGGCAACTAAACCGGCGGTTAGAATTGTTCGCAACGGAGATGGTTTCATCAGCAGTTTTTGTTGCAGACCCGGCTTGTAAGGATTATGCTGCATCACTCATCCCTTCCCGTAAGCAGTTTGTATAATTCTTTGGTCCAGCTAACCTTCATTAATAAAAACCAGTATTGTTTTTCTTCAGCCGGCAGTTCGATCAATAAGCCTTCAGAATAGCTGGAGATGTACTGGTTCTCATTGATCTTTTTCCACTTGTATTTTTCCTGTTGAAGAAGGGGCTGTAAAAATTTGCTGAAACAAGAATCGCAGTAGGTTACTGTTTTTTGCGACACACAGTTTCCCGTTTTATCAAAGTTGTAAAAAAAATCAGCCGGTTGGCTGGCAGGTCCGGGTACAGACAAATGGATTGTGCTGTCAGTTTGCTCCAGGGTAGCCCCAAGTGATTTATTTTTTTTAATGTATTGCTGTAATTCTTTTTTTACCTGGGGTTGCGTTTTGCCGAAATACTGTTGACCATATACAAAACCAGGAAACAGGAGCAGGCAAAAAGTAATGAGTCTTAACATGTGGTATGTATTGAGGATTTGCTGCTGCAAATGTACCATTTGCCTCTGGTTAATAAAAACAGGTAACCGGTAATGACCATTATCTCTTTTCGTATTTTGCAGTAATCAATATTTTATATGACCAGAACTGCGGTTAAAACAGACTTTGATTATTTCTACGGGTTATATATGCATCCGGATGTCAATCCCTTTTTATTATATGAACAAATGAGTGTTGAAGAATTCAGGCCTGTATTCAGGGAGCTACAGGAAAAAGGATACCTGTATGTTTATCAGGATCAGGAAGGGGTTCCCGTAGGTATGTTCAAACTGGTGCCTCAGCAATACAGGAATTCACATGTGGTTTATTTAGGCGGTCTTGCTATTGATCCGTTATTTGCAGGTAAAGGATTTGCCAGAA
>JAEUVP010000201.1 GCA_016786805.1 Chitinophagaceae bacterium
GCATTGGAACAGGCGCAGCAGGCAGGCTTCAGGGCGGGTACCCTTGAAGCGATCGAGAATTTTGTACTAATGATCCGCAGTTTTCAAAGCATGCTGGAGAAGAACAATGCTTATGAACTGGCTTTTCATGTAGGTAAGCAAACCAACATTGTAAAAGAGCTGTTCAACGATAAATCGACGGAAGGTGTTGCCCGGTATGAAAATATACAGGAGTTGCTTAACTCTATTAAAGAATGGATCGAGACACCGATGAACGAAGAAGATGGTGAAGTGGGGGACAAGAGTTTAGCTGCCTATTTGCAACAGATCACTTTGCTCACAGATGCGGATGAGAAAGATCCCAATGCAGATGTAGTAAAACTGATGACAGTGCATGCTGCTAAAGGGTTGGAGTTTGAATGTGTGTTTGTTGCCGGACTGGAAGAAATGCTTTTTCCCAGTGGTATGAGTATTAATACAAGAGAAGAACTGGAAGAAGAAAGAAGATTATTCTACGTTGCCATTACAAGGGCCAAGAGCCGTTTGTGGCTGACCTATGCCAATACAAGATATCGTTTTGGGTCCCTGATACAGAATGAAGCCAGCCGCTTTATTGAAGAGTTGCCGCAGGATCAGCTGGACCGTAGTTTTGCCGGCGGTGGATCCAAGAACCAGGGAGGGAGTAACTGGAGTAAAGGTTCGGCCTTTAACCGTATGAAAGGGACAGATGATGGAGAATCGGGAGCCGTAAGCAAACAATCCGGAACTTACTTTAATGAAAGACCGTCGGCTAAAAAAGAAACCCCATCTTATCTGCCGCCTAAAACAACCTATGCCAAAGTAGTCGAACATAAACCTTCTGCTGATTTTGTTGCCAGCGATACTTCTGCTCTGCAGGCAGGGCAAAAGGTGGAACACCAGAAATTTGGCTTTGGAGAAGTGTTAAAGATGGAGGGGGCAGCACATAACCCAATCGCCACGGTAAAATTTGAGCATAACGGGGAGAAGAAGATCATGCTGAATTATGCGAAGCTGCGGATATTGGAATAATATTATCCAAGTATTTTCAGCACTCCATTCCGGTATAATTTCCCAATCGGGATCTCAGCTTTATCTATTTCAATAAGCTCGGAAGTGAAGGTTTTTATTTTATGCAGGGAAACGATGTACGAGCGGTGTACCCTTACAAAATCTTTTTCCGGTAACATAGCTTCCACCGAGCTAATGGATTGTTTGGTGATAATGACACCTGTGGCTGTCATTACTTTTATATAGTCCTTCATACTTTCGATATAAAGAATATCCTGCAGCATTACTTTCACCATCTTCCTGTCGGCCCGGAAATACACAAAGGATTCGGATTTTTTGTCTTCATTTACCTGTGACCCTTCCTGTTTTGCAGCTGTATGTTGAAATGCTTTATTCACTGCTTTTAGAAAACGGTCAAAAGGGATAGGCTTCATCAGGTAATCCACCACATCCAATTCATAACCCTCTAACGCATATTCAGTATAGGCGGTGGTGAAAATTACTTTCGGCGGATTTTTTAGTGTTTTCAAAAAATCATTCCCGTTTAACTGTGGCATCCGGATATCTAAAAACATAAGATCAACGGGTTGCTGTTGTAAAACAGTAAAAGCCTGGATGGCATTGGCGCATTCTGCCACCAGCTCCAGGGTGGGCATTTCTTCAATGTAGCGGCGGATGATCTCCCTTGCAGGCGGCTCATCATCAACTACCAGGCATTTTATGATCATTGTATCAGGCATGGGCCACTTCCTGTTTTTTTGTATTTATAGTGGAGATACTTTTTTGATACTCCAGCTCTACTTTCAGGTTAATGATAAAGACATCTTCTTCATTCAGGATATTCAATTCATGTTTGCCGGGATATAACAATGCCAGCCTTTTTTCTACATTCTTTATCCCAATCCCCATACTGGTTGTTTCTGTTGATGCCTGATTTGTTTTTCCGTTCATCAGTTTCATCTGCATCTGTGTTCCCCGGAGGCTAACCTGTAAATTGATCCAGGGTTGCTCCAACATATTACTGGTACCATGTTTAAAACAATTTTCAACTAAAGGTAGCAGCAGTAATGGTGCGATATGAATATCCTTTGTGTCTTCAGGCAGATCAAGATGCAATTCCAGCC
>JAEUVP010000286.1 GCA_016786805.1 Chitinophagaceae bacterium
GTGCTGATGTGGTTGCTGACACTTGCTAACCTGATGGGAGTAAACATGGAAGAGGCTGTTGCCGATTATTTAAAGAATCCGCGGAAGCTTCCCACGAAATGAGCTCAGTAGTTATACATCCTTTTCATGGTAAGATAATACAAGGCTGCTGATCTTTACTTCCACTTTCCTGTACGTAACACCGGCTTTGTCCAGCATGATCTTCGAAGCTTTAAAGACATCGCTGCCTTCATATTTATCGGAGAGATAGATCACTTCCGTGATACCGGATTGAATAATGGCTTTTGTACATTCATTGCAGGGAAACAACGCTGTATAAATTTTACAGCCATGCAGATCCATACCGATATTGTTTAAAATAGCATTCAGTTCGGCGTGACAGATATAAGGATACTTGGTATCCAGGAATTCGCCCTGTTTGTTCCAGGGAAAATCATCATCATGACAACCTATCGGTAGCCCGTTATAACCGGCACCGACAATTTTGTTTTTATCATTCACAATACAGGCGCCAACCTGTGTATTGGGATCTTTACTCCGTTTGGCTGATAATAAAGCAACACCCATAAAATATTCATCCCAGGTAATGTAATCAGTTCTCTTTTTCACGATCAACTACTTTTTAAGGATACAATAAGTATTTCTTCCGCATCACTTTGTACTCACTTAAACCCGGTTCCCAACTGGCACGGATCTCTTTTTCCGGTACACCGTCAATGATCTGCTGCCGGAATAAACCGGAGCCGATCAGTTTTTCGATCGTACCCATTTCTTTACTAAGCTTTGAATCAAAGAATTTTTCTTTATTCGGGGAGGCTTTGTAGAGCTCCATGATCCATTGCAGGTTGATCTGTTTACTTTTTCTTAACAGCTCAATATCATACTTCCGAAGATCTAAGCCATAACAAAGCTGGTCCATAAAGAGCGGTGTTTCTGACATGCCTTTGATGCTGGTGGGAGTGAAAGAAAATTCATACTTGCCTTTCAGTTCAGGGCTGCCGAGAACAGTGAATGGAAAATAAGTACCCCGTCCATGATTAAGATAAGTGCCTTCAAACATACAGGTAGAAGGGTAGAGCATGATGGATTGCTGCGTATTCAAATTTGGTGAGGGCTTCACCGGAAGGGTATATGCCATCTCATGATCATAATTGGCAACCGGTATCACTTTGATAGTACATTTTGCTTTATTCGTCAACCAGCCTTCACCATTGGCCATTTGTGCAAATTCACCAACTGTCAATCCATGTGACATAGGAATAGGAAACATACCGATACCGGATTTATATTTCATATCCAGTATGGGGCCGTCAATAAGATAACCATTCGGGTTGGGTCTGTCCAGGATCAGCATTTCTTTGCCGTTCTCGTTACAGGCATCCATCAGCCGCACCAGTGCATTGATATTGGTATAAAAGCGACACCCCACATCCTGCAGGTCATAGATAAGAATATCCACATCGGCAAGGTCTTCTTTGGTGGGTTTGTTTTTTTTGCCGTATAACGAGATGACAGGAATGCCCGTAGCAATATCCACTTCATCTGCCACATGCACACCGGCACTGGCATTACCCCGGAACCCATGTTCAGGCCCAAATACTTTTACAATATTCACCCCGCGGCTTTTGAGGCTGTCTACCAAATGTGTTTTTCCAATAACAGAAGTAAGGTTGGCCATCATCGCCACTCGTTTACCTTGCAGGTAAGGAAGATATTTTTCGGTTTGTTCGGCACCGGTCTTAATGGCTTTTCCATTTTCAACAGTAGTTTTTGAAGTGTGACGGGATGTGCCGCAAAAACTAAAGACGAAGGCCAATGTAAGGAGGAAAATATATTTCATATTCAGGCTGAATTAAGCCCGATAAATATACAGATAAATGGCTGGCAAATGATGGCGGCAGGTGACTTAATCATTGCCGTTTTTTGCGGCTCACTATTATGGTAGTAATGATGGCAGTCAGTAAAACGGCTATCACCAAAGAGCCCACATATAGTACTAAAGAAACACCTGTGTCAGTAGCTTGCAACATAGTAGTTGGTTTTAAAATAGTGGTTGGTTATTACTTATTACATCCTCTATTTCGCTACAGCGATCTTCACTTTTTTATTCTTGATCTTTTGTTCTTTGATCAGTTGCAGGGTATGGCTTACTTTGATTTTCTTTATCGCTGCAAAGGAAAAGAAATCCTTTACTTCGATCAACCCGATATCTTCTTTTTTCAGGTCGCCTTTATTCGACAGGAATCCAACGATATCAACTTTATTGACCTTGTCTTTTTTACCGGCCGCAATGAACAGGGTTGACCATTTTGGTTTTTCAGGAAGAACAACGGTTGCGGGCAATTCAATCTTTTCTACTCCGGCATCAATATAGCCGGGCAGTTTTTCTTCCGGCGATAGTATTAGTATAGCAGTGCCGCTGGCATCCATCCGGGCGGTGCGGCCATTGCGGTGTGTAAAAATATCTTCACTGGCCGGCAGGTGATAATGGATGATGTACCGGATATTGGCAATATCCAATCCTCTCGAAGCCAGGTCGGTTGTTACCAGCACATTGGAAGTGCCATTCCTGAATTTGCAAAGGGCCGCATCCCGTTCGGGTTGTTCCAGGGCACCATGATAAAATTCATTGATAATATCTTTTTCTTTCAGGAATTTACTGGTTCGTTCCACCGACTCCCGGTGGTTGCAAAAAATGATCGTGGAGCGATTGCCCAGCATGCAGAGCAACCGGAACAGGGTTTCTAATTTGTCTTTCCCATCACTCAGCAATGTTTTAACTGTAAGCCCTGTTTCTTCATCTTTATCATTTAAAAAATCAAGAGTAACCGGGTCAATCATGCCGATAAAGGCTGGTATCTCCACAGCCTGTGTGGCAGAGGTGAGCATTCTTTTTTGTATGGCAGGCAGAGATCCAATAATGAAAGACATCTCATCAAGGAAACCCAGTTCCAGTGATTTATCAAATTCATCAAGTATCAATGTTTCAATACTGGCTGTTGTGATATTACCTCTCCTGATATGATCAGCAAGACGACCGGGTGTGCCGATCAGCAGGGCAGGGGCCTGCTTCAGGTTATTCTCTTCTGTTTCCCGTAAGTGACCGCCATAGCAACAGGTTACTTTAAAATTTGTCCCCATGCTTTTAAATACGGATTCAATCTGCAGGGCCAGCTCCCTGGAAGGCACAATAATAATGGCCTGTGTTTTTGTATCCCCGGGTCTTAATGAGCTGATCAGTGGCAACAGGAAGGCTAATGTTTTGCCCGAACCGGTGGCAGACAAGAGGAGCACATTGTTGTACGCAGCAGCGGCGTTGATAGCAGCCTGCTGCATTTCATTTAATGATTTAATCTCAAGCTTTGCTAATATACTGCTGGTGGAAATAGTTGAAGTGGACATGCTGCAAAAGTACGGTACTTCCTTTTCCCGGGCAGTTTTACCTGTAGCATGTTGATGGTCACCAGCCCATGATATCAGCCAGCCCTTTAAAGGTGAAAATAACTCCAAGCGTAGTGAGGCCATACATGGCCAGCTTGATGCTCGCACCTGTATCGAAAAGGACGAGTGTAAGCAGGCATCCGGCAATCAATAAGACGACGCCAATGGCACAACAGGTAAAGCCGGTATTCCTTTTTTGGATGAGCCGAAGGGCCTTTAGTTTTTCAATCACATCCTGCATCAGGTTTTCCGGGGCTCCTTTTTCACGAAGTTGCAATGCTATTTCGTCGTAGTTGAGGCCCTGCTTCCGGAGGGATTGGGCAACAGGGAAAAAGTCG
This sequence comes from Chitinophagaceae bacterium, assembly GCA_016786805.1. GTDB lineage: Bacteria > Bacteroidota > Bacteroidia > Chitinophagales > Chitinophagaceae > CADEDV01. The sequence continues at coordinate 3,780 of JAEUVP010000286.1, forward strand.
TTGTGTTCAACGTGA
>JAEUVP010000327.1 GCA_016786805.1 Chitinophagaceae bacterium
GATTGGATCGGAAATTGGCATTCGTTTTATTGGCATCGGTGCGGGCATAGCCGGTAATGATCTCCGCCCTGATGCCCGCATGTTCACAAAGTGATTTGAACAACCGGGCATACCCTTCGCATACAGCGGTTTTTTCCTGCAACACCTTCACAGCTACCCGGTCGGTGAGTGATGGTAATGCTTTATCATCCAATTCCTCTTGCTCAAAAAAAATGGCCTTGTTCTTAGTCTTCTTGTTTTTGGCAACCGGCCGGTAATAAGCAATATTATCTGTGATCCAGGAGAAGATGGCTTTCACTTTTTCTGTTTGTGTCGAGCAGCTCTTTGTAAGCAGGAATGAAAGCCTGGCAGGATCGGTTTCCTTGTATGCTTCTCTTTCAGCTTTCCCCAACTGCTGCTGAGAGGAAACTGATACAGTTAAACAAACAAGGCTTATCGTCAGGTAAATTTTCACGTTGCCGGTTGGGTGTCTATAAAGTTATTACAATTATTACGTTTTCACGGAGTCTGTTACAAGCCAAAAAACCGGGGCAGCCTCTTCTCTGGCTTGCCGGAATCCTTTATCTTTACAGGGATTAAAAATTATAGTCCTATGTCATTACTGAACCAGAATAATAAGAAAGGTAAAAAGAAGGATAACAAGAAAGCTCCTCCCGGCCCTAACCAGGGTTCCAAATTTATCCAGAAGCCTAAATCAACCGGCTTTGTAAGTAAACAATCGAATACCGGTTCACAAAGAGGCAGCTGATCTCCCTGTCGCATTATGACTAAAGAAGAATTGCTGCGGGAATTATCCCAGGAAATGTATGCCATGCTCAAGCCATCGCCTGTGCATGGCATCGGTGTTTTTGCGATGCAGGATATACCAAAAGGCTGCCGGACCATATTTTCAAAAAATGTAGGGGAATGGATCAAACTCCCGATTGCTGATGTTGAAAGACTGCCGGATCATTCCCGTAACCTTGTAGAGACCTATTGTCTGTATGATGAAGAACATTACTATGTCCCGGATTATGGCTTTAAAGTGATGGACATGGTCAATTATCTCAATCACTCCTCCACACCCAATATCATTTCGGTAAATGATGGTGAATACTTTGAAGCCTTAACAGATATTGCGGCCGGGGAAGAACTGCTGGTCAATTATGGTTTGATAGTGGATACAACAGAATACGATTAGGATCACCGTTTCAGGAATTTCCCTTTCAATAATTTTTCCATGACTTCTTCTTTCAGGTTACGGCTGATCGGTATATGATGCTGCCCGATGGTGATATCATTCCCTTCAATACTGTCAATTTTTGAAGCTGCCACGATGTACGATTTATGTGTCTTGATAAAACGGTCCACCGGCAGGTAATCCTCTACCGATTTAAAAGTGAGATAAGTAATATATTTTTTATCCTTTGTATGGATAAGGACATAGTTCTGTAAAGCCTCCGCAAATAAAACTTCCTCATAATCCAGCTTTACCAGCTTGTTATCTGCCTTGATAAAGAAATAACCAGCACCCGGCGAAGTAGCTATTACTGAATTCTTTTCTCTCACTTCATAAAATTCTTTCGCTTTTAAAGCTGCTTTCAGGAAACGATCAAATGAAATGGGTTTGACCAGGTAATCCAGGGCATTCACTTCAAATCCATCCAATGCATATTGGGGGTAGGCAGTGGTGAAGATAACCGGCGGTGGTTGTTGTAAGGTCCTGAAGAATGCTAACCCTGTGATCTTTGGCATTTGTATATCCAGGAATAGCAACTGTACTTCCCCTTTACTGATCGCCTCTGTTGCCTTCAGCGGGTTATCAAATTCACCGGTAAGCTGCAAAAAATCGGTATCAGCGATATATTCTTTCAGGCCCTTTCTTGCCAGTGGCTCATCATCGATGATAATGCAATTAATGCTCATGACAGGCTCAGATTAAGTTGTACTGAAAATTTGTTGTTGCTGTCTGTTATTGTCAATTCGTGTTTCCCGGGATATAAAAGTTCCAGCCTTCTCTTCACATTAGTAAGCCCGATCCCTCCTTTCTCTTCAACCGGGGGAGAGCTTATATTCTCTTTTGAATTTTCCACGCTGAAAGAGAAGCTGCCATTGGACCTGTTCATTGCCAGCTTTACATAATTGGGTTTTCCCTGGTGATGCGAAATATACTTGAAGGCATTCTCCACAAAGGGTATTAACAATAATGGTTCTATTGAAAACCCATTTACTTCCGGCGCACATTGAAAGCTTACGGTATAATTCTCATCTTTTCGCAGGTGTTGCAGGTCCACATAATCATGGAGATAACGTATCTCTTTCTCAATAGGTATCTTATCCCCTCCCATTTCATACAACTGGTAGCGCAGCATTTCTGAGAATTTATGCAGGGCTTCCCTGGCTTCCGCATTATCCTTCCTGATCAGGAAATAAACGGAGTTCAGTGAATTGAACAGGAAATGCGGGTTGATCTGTGATTTCAGGAAATTCAATTCAGTTTCTGCTTTTTCTTTCGCTACTTCAGCCAGCCGTTGCTGCATTTTGGTATAATCAAACATCAGCTTGAAAGCAGCACCTGCTGTTACCAGGAAAAAATGCGGGATCATATTATCATAGATCCGGGTTCGCCAGCCCGAACTGAAATCCAGCAATGCAGGAGCATTTAACAATCGACCCAGTACCTGCATCTTCAGCAAACTGCTGGCGATGATCATCCCTAAAAAAATAAGAATGAATCTGGCATACTGTTTTTTATAAAACAGTTTGGGGAGCAGCAGGTAATTAGTAATATATACCATGATAGCCAGGTCAACCACTTTGACCAGTGTGACCTGGAAGGCAGTACTTTCCTTACTGTAATCATTGCGCCGTAAAAAAAACCAAAGCCCGAAGACCAGCATCCAGATAAACAGGTGATGCAGCTTATACTTCAAAAAGAATTCTCTGTTGTGCATACTACAAATTAAATGTACAAATTCCCGGCCGCATGGCCGATTACATCATTGGGACTATTTGCGTGACGAAAGACAAATTTCAGTTCGTCAAGCTTTGACTGCCGTTTATGTAATCCATTTGCAGGAAATTAAATAACGGCGGAGTTTTAGCAAAACAGTTTATATGAGCACCCCATTTATCCTGCTAGTCTTTTTCTGCAGTTTATCATTACCGGCTTGTACACAGCCCTCTTCTGCAACTAAACCCGATATAAAAGTGGGAGGGCCCTGTGAAGGCTGCGAAGCCGTTTATGAATGTCCTGTTCCTTTTGACCAGCTCAATGAAGTGGATACACTGCCGGACTTCAATGATGCCGGCCCAAAAATTGAGATCAGTGGTACTGTTTACAAAGCAGATGGTAAAACTGCCGCAGCGGGTGTGGTCATTTATATTTATCATACCGACCAGGCAGGTGTTTATCCGAGAAAAGGAACAGAGAAAGGATGGGCCCGGCGGCATGGCTATATCCGGGGCTGGGTTAAAACCGATGCAAAGGGTTTCTATAAATTCTACACGCTGGTACCTGCATCTTATTCCAACAGTAATAACCCCAAACATATTCACCCGGTGATCAAAGAGCCCGGAAAGAG
>JAEUVP010000470.1 GCA_016786805.1 Chitinophagaceae bacterium
GAAGGCTATGGATATTGCCCGGGAGAAAGGGATCAACATCGGACTGCTGCGTCCCATCACCTTATACCCCTATCCTTACCAACGACTGCATGAACTCGCTTCGCAGGTAAAGATGATGCTCAGCGTGGAACTCAACAGCGGCCAAATGGTTGAAGATGTAAGACTGGGTGTCAATGGTAAAGTACCCGTTGAATTTTATGGAAGAATGGGTGGCATGATGCCTACCCCGGAAGAGATCGTTCATCATTTGGAAACTTTAATACAGTATCATCATGTCAATTGATCAGCATATATTACCCGGACCGGTGCCGGTATTAAACCTGCCTCCCTGTCACACAGAAGAAGAATACGAAATGGTGTATCACAAACCATCAACGATGGTGGATACAACCATGCACTATTGCCCCGGCTGTGCACACAGCCTGGTACACAAACTGATCATGGAAGTAGTGGAAGAACTGGGTATACAGGAAACAACAATCGGTGTGGCACCAGTAGGTTGTTCGGTATTTGCTTATGATTATATGGATATTGATATGCAGGAAGCCGCACATGGCCGTGCCTGTGCAGTGGCTACAGGTATCAAACGGCTGATGCCGGATAAATATGTTTTTACCTACCAGGGTGATGGAGACCTTGCTGCCATTGGTATTGCAGAAACACTGCATGCCATCAACCGGGGGGAAAATATTTGTATTGTTTTTATGAATAATGCCGTGTATGGAATGACCAGCGGGCAAATGGCTCCGACAACTTTACCGGGTATGCATACCACCACCAGTCCTGACGGAAGAGATGTGAGTTATTATGGTGCGCCGATTAAAGTGGCTGAACTGATGGCCAACCTGCCGGGAGCATTTTATGTAACAAGGCAGGCGGTGAACAGCCCCAATGCAGTAAGGCGAACTAAAAAAGCTTTATTGAATGCATTCAAATACCAGCCCCTGCATAAAGGCACCTGCCTGGTGGAGATCATCGGCAACTGTCCTTCCAACTGGAAGATGACGCCGGTGGAAGCCTCGAAATTTATTGATGAAGAAATGGTGAAAACATTTCCGCTGGGTGATATTAAGATCCCGGCTGCACAAGACATTAAAATAGTTGAACCCGCAAAGCAGGAATCATGAAAAATAATAACCAACTGGAAGAACTGATCGTGGCCGGTTTTGGCGGACAGGGTGTATTATCATTAGGAATGACCCTGGCCTATGCAGGGATGCTGGAGAATAAAGAAATTTCCTGGATGCCTTCTTACGGACCGGAAATGCGGGGTGGCACGGCCAATTGCATAACGATCATTTCAGCAAATAAGATCAGCTCACCGATCATCTCCCTCTTTGATTCAGCCATCGTGCTGAACCAGCCTTCGATGGATAAATTTGCCCCGAGGGTAAAAACCGGTGGTATCTTATTATATGAATCCAGTAATATTTTTAAACCGAGTACCCGGACAGATATTGAAATAATCGGCATCCCCGCCACTACGGAAGCACTGCAGATGAAGAATGCAAAGGTGATGAACATGATCATACTGGGAGCCTATCTTCAATTGCGGCCCGTTGTCAGCAATGAATCTATCCTGGAAGCATTACAAAAAGTATTACCGGAGAAATATCATCATTTACTTCCCATCAACCGGCAGGCATTGGAAAGAGGTGAAGCGATGGTTGTTAAATTGAGAGAACATCCGGTGTTGTGAGAGAAGATTTATTATTACCAAAGTAATCTTTACCTTTTATCGCCAAGGGGCTCTGTTGGTTTTCTTTTGTCACTGGCATCCAGTTGTTAACCTTGGGCAGGAAAAAGAATTATCGACATTTTTCCACCGCTTTTTGTAATACGAGTATAATTTCGTTCTGACCTGCACTACTATTAATCCTTTCGATTTCTTCAGTTACACCTTCGTAGCCAAAATGAGACGAATCATAAAAAGTTGGAGTAAAAACATACTCATTTCCTTCTATTTTTATAGAACATAGTTTAGCATCTTTGTATAACTGGCTCCAGTTCAAAAACCCATAATTTTTAAGTAACCGACCACCATAATCTTTAAACGACACAGGGTTTTCAATGCCAGTTTTACTATTATCTAAGACTTCATTCAAAAATCCCATCTTCTCTGCGGCAGTTAAATGACTCCACTTTAATCTTAAAAATGGAGGTGATCCAATCCAGATATTGCTCTTTGTTAATGAACTTGAGTGCATAAATACTTCTCCATTTTTTTTAAATAATAGTTCTGCGCTCTTCATTATCGTTGACTTATTATTGGACTATCTCTTTTTCCCAGCCGAGTCTCACGACTTGCCTTGTGCTTGCCGTGGACCCGTTATTTTTACCTGGTTTTGTCAAATTTATAGCATTCTGCTGGTTGGATGGCGAGCCTGTCTGTCGGCAGACAACGGAAGATGGTTTATCTTTACCCGACTCAATCATTACCGTTTTATGAACCCTGAAGAAATAGCGCAGCTACGCAAAGACTATACCTTACATTCCCTGAATGAAGATGAAGTGGATGAATCGCCGTTTACACAGTTTAAAAAATGGTGGGAAGATGCTGCGGCATCACATATTGAAGAGTTCAATGCCATGACCCTGGCCAGCACTACTGCTGAAGGCATGGCCGATGCAAGAACTGTTTTATTAAAAGCCTTTGATGAAAAAGGGTTTGTTTTCTTTACCAACTACAACAGCGCCAAGAGCACCCAACTGGATGCCAATGATAAATGCTGCCTGTTGTTTTACTGGAAAGAACTGGAACGGCAGGTACGTATTAACGGCACCGCCGAAAGAATAACAGCGAAAGAAAGCATTGATTATTTCGACAGTCGTCCCGAAGGTAGCAAGATCGGGGCCTGGGCTTCGCCACAAAGTATGGTGGTGGCCGGTAAAGCCTGGCTGAAAGAAACCTTTCAATACTATGCAGAGCGTTTCAAACATGGACAGATACCCAAGCCGCCGCATTGGGGTGGGTATAGGGTAAAACCATTCCGGGTGGAATTCTGGCAGGGAAGACCAAGCCGGATGCATGACCGCATCTTATATACCAAAGACGGGGAACGTTGGAAAACAGAAAGGCTGGCTCCGTAAAACTCCGTTCTTCATTTTTCTTTCACTGAAAAAACAGGCTTGCTTAGTTTTGTTGCATGGACGACATTCTTATCC
>JAEUVP010000240.1 GCA_016786805.1 Chitinophagaceae bacterium
GTTTTAGAGAAATAAACCGTATTGTCATTACTGCTACCGGCAGGTTTGATGGTAACGGCACTGCTGCGGCCATTACTGATCTGGTTGCTGAATACTTCGGCACCGAGTACGTGATATAACAATACATTCCGGAGAAAATCAACCTGGGCCGGGTTGCTGATACCAGTAATATTACTTGGGCTGTTAAATGGTGCAGGTAACTGGGCAAAAGCTGCATTGGTAGGTGCAAATACCGTCAGGTTAGCCGATGGATCAGAAAGAGCACCTGCTAAACCGGTTTTTACAACAGCTGCCACCAGGGATGAAAAGTTAGGATTTGATACCGCAATTTGTACAATGTTACGGTTACTGCCGTTTCTGTTTTGAAGGTCTTTCAATCCAAGAGCTTCGGCTTGCCGCTCAGCTTCAGCAGGAGCGGTTTGTTCCAGGGCACGGGCCTGTTCCAGGGCCGCCTGTTCATTATTGGGCTCATCGGCAATGGGTGGAGGATTATTGATATCTTTTTGGCAGGAAGCGAAGATACCTGCCATGACTACAACGATGGCAAATGCTTTCAGGAAGCGGAGCCACTTAATGGAATTGGTTGTCATAATAAATTTTTTTTGGTTTAATTCATTAACAAACAATTCTACCGCAGGAAAATCCGGGATATTGAATTAACAGCATAAGAGAGTGAATTGCAGAATTCCCGGAGTGAGTGGGGCATTATCTTTCTGTTTTTCAATTTGAGGCGCAGATTACTTTATTGGCCTGGCAGATTCAAAAAGTATATGATGTAAGTGGAAAATAAATGCCCTGTCTTTTTTCTGAACGTAATAGATGGATGATACCATAGTAATTGAGGATCATCAGCCAGGAGTCTTGTTAGGATCATGCCCGGTCATCCTTCTACCTAATACCTTCGCCTCATGCTTCCCGGGGAAAACACTGAACAAAGCTGGCAGAATACCCGGTAAAGAAAAATGTTAACAGCTTTGCATTTCGGGCCGCTGGTCAAAATTTGTAATAGTCGTTTTATTATTGCCTAAATTGGTTATCTAAAACCAAGCCCGCATGTCAGCCTTTAACCGAAGAAATTTCCTGAAAGCATCCGGCATTGCCGTATTGCCCGCCTTAGTTCCCGGCATCGCCAGTGCCACTGGAAAAAATGAACAGCAGGCCGCAGAGCCCATTATCAAATTCTTTTATGATGGGGAAGACTTTACCCCGTCTATGTATATTGATGAGTTACAAAAGATCAATAGTAAAGAAGCGATTAAAAGAGATTTCTATTTGCAGGGCGGAGCTGTGGCTGCCATGGAAAAAAAGTTTGAAGAGATTACGGGGAAAGAGAAAGCGATCTGTATGCCCACCGGCACCATGGCCAACCAACTGGCGATCGCTGTACTCAGCGGCGCCAACACCAAAGTCTTTGTACAGGACACCAGTCATGTGTACCGGGATGAAGCGGATGCGGCACAGTCTGTTTTTCAGAAAAGGCTAATGCCGCTGGCCAAGGGACAAACCTATTTTAC
>JAEUVP010000500.1 GCA_016786805.1 Chitinophagaceae bacterium
CATCTTGCTTACGATGGCCTGACCTGGGAAGGATAGAAGAAGATTTAAGCTAACGGTTGTTAGTGTAAAAGAATTTCCCTTATCTTGCATCCGCCTTTAACGATTGTTTTGCCATGATCTTAAGGCACAGACAGTGCCACCCCGGCTTCCTGGTGTGGCACTGTTATTAGTAAATAACTCCAACGATTGTAACACTATGAATTTTCAGTCCTCAGAACTCACACAACATGCAGGCCATACGGCCCGTGATTTTGCACAACGCTATATCAGGCCCCATGTCATGGAATGGGATGAACAACAACTATTCCCCGTTCATATTTTTAAAGAAATGGGCAAACTGGGTTTGATGGGAGTATTGGTACCCGAACAGTATGGCGGAGCCGGTCTTACTTATTTTGAATACAAAACGGTTATTGAAGAAATCGCAAAAGTATGCGGTTCTGTCGGCCTTAGTTTGGCCGCCCATAATTCATTATGCACGGGTCATATCATGACATTTGCCAACGAGGAACAGAAGAAAAGATATTTACCTAAACTGGCTACGGCTGAATGGATCGGCGCCTGGGGCTTAACAGAAGCCAACACGGGTAGTGATGCCGGAAATATGAAATGCACTGCTGTAAAAGACGGTAATGACTGGATCATCAATGGTACAAAAAACTGGATCACCCATGGTAACAGCGGTGATGTGGCGGTTGTGATCTGCAGAACGGGTGAGCCTCGGAGTAAAAATAACTCAACTGCTTTTATTGTTGAAAGGGGAACAAAAGGATTCAGTGCCGGTAAGAAAGAAAACAAGCTCGGCATGCGGGCCAGTGAAACAACGGAGATGGTCTTTGATCAGTGCAGGATACCGGATGCTAACAGACTGGGCGAAGTGGGAGATGGTTTTAAACAAGCCATGAAAGTGCTGGATGGTGGAAGAATATCCATTGCCTCTCTTTCCATTGGTATTGCTAAAGGAGCTTATGAAGCTGCATTGAAATATTCGCAGGAACGATACCAGTTCGATCAGCCTATTTCCAGTTTCCAGGGCATCTCCTTTAAACTGGCCGATATGGCTACGGAAATTGCAGCGGCTGAACTCCTCACTTTACAGGCTTGCGACCTGAAAGAAAGAAAACAACCGATGACCAAAGAAGCAGCCATGGCAAAATATTATGCCAGCGAAGTGGCCGTGAAAGTGGCCAATGATGCGGTGCAGATATTCGGCGGCTATGGATATACCAAAGATTTCCCGGTCGAAAAATTTTACAGGGATGCCAAACTTTGTACCATTGGTGAAGGTACCAGCGAGATACAAAAGATCGTTATCTCCCGGGAGGTATTACGCAGTTAATAACCCTCGAATTAAAATTTTTTCAAATCCTGTTACAGCAGGATTTTTTTATTTCCGTTATTTAACGGTACAGGAATGGTTGTTTGCCCGTTTATTAAACCGGGTTTTCCGTATAGATTTGTAGCAACTCATTTTTCTTTCACTAAAACAATATATGTATGAAAAAAGCCATGATCGCTGCCAACATCCTGTTCTTTATTATTGTGGGTTTTTATGCCTGTAACCAGCAGAAAACGGAAGCTGATCCCTGCCAGCAATTACATGCGAAAGACTACAGCGGGAAACCCATGAAAGGCTACCTGGATGTGAACCTTGCCAAAGAGATCGCTGACCTGTATTATGGAGATAAGGACAAAGCCTATATTTCAGATGCCGGGGGTATTACCAATATTGAAGATGCCAAAGCGGTCTGGTTCGACCTGGAAACACTCAAACAGTATATCTGGCAGATTGAAGACACACTTTGTAAACAAGGGTGTAATATCGACAGTCTCGGGTTGGGTATGCATGTTTATTTTGCGAAGTATCCCGACTCATCACTCATCAGTCAATTCGGAGTTGATCCAAAATATGCCATGCACCAGACCGTTTTCTTAACCGCTACGTATAAAGGCCAGAAGGGGAATATCGATTTTGATCCCTTCCATCCCGGGGCCGATAAATGCAAGCCTACACCATTGGGAGCATATTTGCAAAGATCAGCCAGCAGCAGGGAGGGTATGAAGCTTGGTGGTGGTGATGGAGATGCCGGGGTATTGAATCACGGAACACTTGCCCCCCCTCCATCCGGAACAGGTGAATTTCCTAGCGGTGAAAACTAAGATTTTTCGATTACAATAATAAAGAACAACTGAATGGATACTGTTACAGCGATTCAATTTGGACTGATTTTTTTTGAACTGCTAGCCTGTGTAACAGGTCTTATTTATTGGAAAAAAATTAAAAATAAATATTGGCAGTGGTTTCCTGTATATCTTGGATTAATTGTCATAGTTGAGCTGATGGGCAAGATACTGATGGATGTGTATAATGACAGGCCATCTAATATGGCCCTGTATAATTATTTTGGTATTCCAATCCAGTTTTTATTTTTCTTCTGGTTGTTTTATAGATTTTTTGAAACCGAGAAATTAAGGAGATGGCCAATTGCAGGATTGGCCATCTATTTAGCTTGCTGGGCTGCTGAACGTTTTTTCTTAACCGCTACACGAACATGGTTTATGTCTTTTTCCTATACTGTTGGAAATATTATATTACTTGTTTTGATCATCGCCTTTTTTATAAAATTTATCAACAGTAATGAAATATTAAAGTATAAGCAAAGCATGATGTTCTGGGTTAGTTTAGGGTTGTTGTCATTTTACCTGGGTACTTTTCCTTATTATGCATTGCGTAACACGCTTTTTGATAATTACAGGCAGCTATTTAATGTTTACTTCTATGTTAGTTTTGGCCTGGATTATCTGATGTATATATTTTTTACCATCGCATTTATATGGGGCAGACCGAAATAACCATATTCATCATACTGGCAAATATCATTTTGCTGATCCTGGTGTCCGGGATCATCATTTTTATTTTTCAATACCGGAAACGGAAGATCCTGCATGAAAAAGAAAAAGCCCTGATCGAGGAAAAACACAAATTGGATATCCTCCATACCCAATTGCAGGCACAGGAACAAACCATGCAGTTCATAGGCCGGGAAATTCACGACAGTGTGGCGCAGAAGCTCACTCTCGCCACGATCTATACGCAAAAATTAGAGTATGAGAACCAGTTTCCTGCTCTTGCTGAAAAACTGCAACGGATCAGCAGTGTTATTAATGATTCGCTGGAAGAACTGAGAGACCTGTCCCGTACACTGGCCGATAATAAAATGCATGAGACCAGCCTGGCCGACCTGCTTTTCTTTGAATGCGGCCGGGTGAATGATACAGGTATTTGCAAAGCAGTTTTCGAATCAGATTTTACAAGGGAGATCAGCGTCACGGTAAAAAGTTTCCTGCTACGGATTGCCCAGGAATTTATGCAGAACAGCCTCAAACATTCGGAGGGCGACCTGATCACGGTGAAATTATACCAAACACCGGAGGGTCTGTTATTAAAAGCGGCTGACAACGGAAAAGGTTTTGATAGTACTAACGTTCAGTCAAGAGGCATTGGCCTGGCGAATATGAAAAGACGTGTGCATCTGATCGGCGGATTGTTTAATTTGCAAAGTGAACCCGGTAAGGGAACGCAATTGCAAATAACGATCCCTGAAAAGAACCTGGCGTCTGATTAATAACCTATGCCCACCACAATTGTCATTGTTGATGACCACCTGCTTATTGCGAAGGCCATAACTTCCATCATCGAACAATTCAATGATTATAAAGTATTGTATGAATGTGAGAATGGAAAGATGCTGCAGGAACGGTTTCAACATTCCAAAAATATCCCCCGCATTATCTTACTGGATATTTCCATGCCGGAGATGGATGGCTTTGAAACAGCAGCCTGGCTGCGGCAATCGCATCCTGATGTGCTCATTATGGCGCTGACGATGCAATCCGATGACGAATCCTTGCTAAAGATGATCAAATGCGGGGCAAAAGGATACCTGCAAAAGAATGTGCACCCGATCGAATTGGAAAAGGCATTGGATGCATTGCAGAAAAAAGGTTTTTATTATCCCGACTGGGCCACCAGCAGGGTATTGCATAGCATCGCTAACGGGGGCACTGAAAATAATAATGGTATTCCGTTGAGCGACCGGGAAAAAGATTTTCTCCGGTTCACCTGTACCGAACTGACCTATAAAGAGATCGGTGAAAAAATGTTTTGCAGTCACCGGACGGTGGAAAGCTACCGGGATAGTTTATTTGAAAAACTGGGCGTGAAGACAAGAGTGGCCCTGGCATTGTATGCGGTAAAGATCGGGTTGTACAAATTGTGAAATTGACAAACGCTGTTGTAATTTTACTGAGTGAACAGGCAGATCAATTATATAATTTCTGCTCAACTTCTTTTGGCAACACTGACAGCAGGGGTGTTGTTCTTCAAGAATATTTCTTCAACTGAATTCTTATCTGAGAATGAAGAGGTTTTCTGCGGTACAGTTAGTCCAACTGCTGCCGTATTATCCGAAACGGCGGTGAAAGGCAAGGCCTTATTTATGAGTCGCTGCGCTTCTTGTCATTCTCTTTTTAAAGATGGCACAGGGCCAGGTCTGTTCGGCTTCCAGGACCGGGGTCCATGGGCCGACAGGAATAAACTGTATGAATGGATAAAAAACCCTTCGGAGTTCATGAAGAAAGACCCTTATACAAGAGAACTACAAAAGCAATACGGATCAATGATGACAGGTTTCCCGGATATAACAAGAGATGAAGTGGATGCAATTGCTGATTACATAATACAGGCTGGAGAACAAAGAGGGTATTAAATCACTTTACTTCCTGCATTTCCACCAGTTTCCTGTAAAAACCATTTTGGGCGATCAGTTCTTCATGATTTCCCCGTTCAACGATCTTTCCTTTTTGCAATACGATAATTTCATCGGCATGGCGGATAGTTGATAACCGGTGTGCAATAACAATACTGGTCCGGTTCTGCATCATATTATTGATGGCATCCTGCACTAATCGTTCACTTTCCGTATCGAGGGAGGAAGTGGCTTCGTCTAAAATCAATATCGGTGGATTTTTAAGTACAGCCCGTGCAATGGTCAGGCGTTGGCGTTCACCACCGCTCAGCTTACTGCCGCGGTCGCCGATATTACTGGCATAGCCGCCTTCCTTTTTAATAATGAATTCATGGGCATTGGCAATTTTAGCCGCTTCTTCTATTTGTGCTGCAGTTGCCTGCTGGTAACCTAACGCAATATTATTGGCGATGGTATCATTGAATAAAATAGGCTCCTGGGTAACGATACTCATCTGGCTGCGTACAGAATGCAGAGAATACTCTTTGATATTAATACCGTCAATCAATACTTCGCCACCAGTCACATCATGAAAACGGGGTACCAGGTCAGCTAAAGTAGATTTGCCGGCCCCGGAGGAACCTACCAACGCTACCGTTTTCCCTTTCGATACAGTGAAACTGATATTATCAAGGATGGTTGCATCTGCATAGGCAAAACTGGCATTGCGGAATTCAATGGAATGATTAAAAGAAGTCAACTGCTTGCCGGTTGGGTTATCATCCACAGTCACCGGTGTTTTCAGGATCTCTTCAATCCGGATAATAGCTGCCGATCCTTTTTGCATATTGCTGAAGGAGGTGGACAATGCTTTTACCGGGTTGATAATATTATAGAACAAAGCCAGGTAAGCAAGAAAAGTAGAGGGAGCCAATGGTATTTTCTGTCCTAATACCAATTGCCCGCCAAACCAGAGAATGCCTACAAAAACCAATACACCTAAAAACTCAGATACAGGTGATGCCATATCCCTGCGACGGCTGATCTTGTTTTTTGCATTCAGTAACTCGTCATTGGTCTTTTCAAACCTTGATTTCAATAAGATTTCAATATTGAAAGCCTTTATGACTCTCAATCCGTTCAGTGTTTCGTCCATGATGGACAGGGATTCACCATGTTTAATGGCAGCTTCATTCGATTGTTTTTTTAGTGTTCTTGAAATACGGCCCAGAATAAAACCGATCACCGGGATGCAAACAAGAATAGCCAGTGTTAATTGGGGACTGATGTAAAACAAAACTGCAAAGTTGATCAGGATGGTCAAAGGATCCCTTATCCATCCTTCCAATGCTCCTACGAGAGAGTTCTCTACTTCATATACGTCATTGGTACTGCGGCTGATTATATCACCCTTTCGTTGTTCCGTAAAAAAACCAACCGGCAGCTGTAATATTTTATTATACAGATCAGAACGGAGTGTATTGACGATCTTGTTCTTCAGGGGATTCAGAATATAGAAGGAAAAATAAAGAAACAGGTTTTTTAATAAGATCGAAAAGACAATGATAAAACAGATCAGGGCCAGCGCACCCACTGCATCCATTGTTCCCACCTGCCTGACCATCATAGACCGTAAGGATTCCATGACAGGATTATCAATTGTTTTGGAAAGGCTGGAACTGTCACCTTTGAAGATCAGGTCGAAAAAAGGAGCCAGCATACCGAAAGAAACAATCCCGAATACAATAGAGAGGAGGATACACAAAAAGTAGAGTGCAATTTTGCCTTTGTAATTCTTCAGATAGCTGAAAATCCTTGAATATTTATTCATCGCCTGTATTAATCGCTTAAACGGGGCAAAGTAACTAATTTTACAGCGAACTCAATTGTTAAGAACATGGAAGAAGGTAAAAGACAGAAACAGATCGCCGGGTTGCTGAATGAAGAGATGAACCTCATTTTTCAGCGGTTAGGCCTGGGTATGATCAATGGCGGTATGGTGTCCATTTCCTCGGTGAAAGTGACCCCAGACCTGCTGGAAGCCAGGTTTTACCTGAGCTTTTTTCAGGTGACCGATGTGCCGGCTGCCCTGCATAAAATTGAAGAGAAACATCATGAGATCAAAAAGGAACTGGCGGCCCGGGTGCGGCACCAGCTGCGCAGTATACCCGTATTGAGGTTCTTCCAGGATGATACGCTGGATCATGTGTTTAAAATGGAGGAAATTTTCAAAAAGATCAGTGATGATAAACCTCCAACAAATGAATGAGGGCTGCCTGGAAACTATTTAACCAGTTAACTAATCAACCAATTAATTCATCCCTTGCATTTTCTCTTTGCCTGGCGCTATTTCAAAGCAAAAAAAACCACCAATGCCATCAATATCATTGCATGGACAAGTGTTGCTGCCATTATTATAGGCACGACTGCACTGGTATTGGTGCTGAGTGTGTTCAATGGATTTGAAGGCCTGGTAAAATCATTGTATTCCTCTTTCTATACTGATCTTAAGGTGATGCCGGTTTCGGGGAAACTGATGACGGTGTCATCAGATCAGCTGCAAAAAATCAAAGCTGTTCCGGGTATTCGCAATTTCTCACTGGTGCTGGAAGAGAAAGCTTTTTTACAAACCCGTACAAGACAGTTTGGCGGCGAAGATCAGGAAAGGGAAAACCAAAAAGTGGTGCAGTTAAAAGGGGTGGATAAACAATACAGGTATGTAACGGGGGTGGCCGGCAATTTATTCAAAGGAGATTTTGTATTAGGGGATAGTGAATCACCGCAGATGATCATTGGTGCAGGGGTGGAACGAACACTGGATATTGATGCCGACAATCACCTCGACCCTTTGGTGGTTTACCTGCCGAGAAAAGATGGTACCGAACAACTGGACCCGCTGCAATCCATTTCTTCCAGCCAGGTCACAGTCAGCGGTGGTTTTATGGTGCAGCAGGATTTTGATAATACCTTTTGTATTACCAATATAGACTTTCTGCGAAATGCACTTAAACTGAAAGATGACCAGTATTCAGCAATTGAAATTGCTGTTACTGATCCGTCAAACGCAGACGATATTCAACAAAAAGTAAAGGATGTGTTGGGTGATCAATATGCCGTATTGAATAAATACCAGCAAAATAAAAGCCTGTATGCTGTTATGAATATGGAACGCTGGGCTATTTATGGGGTGCTGAGTCTCATTCTTGTTGTTGCTGCTTTCACCATGATCGGGGCACTCACCATGCTGGTGCTGGAAAAACAAAAAGATATCAGTGTGCTGCATGCATTAGGAGCTAACAGGAGTTTTATTCAAAAAGTGTTTTTAAATGAGGGTATGTTGCTGGCACTTATTGGCGGCGGGATCGGCATGTTGCTGGCATTGATCATTGCGGTGCTGCAGATCAATTTTCATCTTATTCCCCTAACAGGGGGGTCTTTCCTGATCGATTATTTCCCGGTAAAACTCAGAGTAGCAGATTTTCTATTAGTAGGAGCTACTGTTTTGATCATTGCCTTACTGGCATCCTGGTTTCCTTCCCGGAAAGCGGCCCTGCAACAGTTTTCATTGAAAAGCGAGTAACGGGCTGTGCGGAAATAAAAAAGAAACCGGTAGTGGCTTCTTTTAAGTAATTACTTCAAAAGTGAAAATTAATAATCACCGAGGGTTTCCGGCAATTGTGCCAATGCTTTAGCCAATTGTTCATCATTGGGTGCAATACCATGCCATTCATGTGATCCTTCCATGAAGTCTATACCTTTACCCATTTCTGTTTTCATCAGGATAACGATGGGTTTACCTTTGCCCACAAAAGTTTTGGCATGTTCCAGTGCCTTTACCACTTCCTCCACATCATTACCTTTTTCAAGGTGAATAACCTCCCAGCCAAATGCCGAAAACTTTGCAGCCAGGTCGCCCAGATTCATTACTTTTTTAGTGGGCCCGTCAATTTGTTGACCATTCCAGTCAACAGTTGAAATCAGGTTGTCAACTTGATGATGAGCTGCAAACATAGCCGCCTCCCATATCTGTCCTTCCTGCAATTCTCCATCGCCATGCAATGAATAAACGACAGTTAACTCTTTATTTAATTTTTTGGTCAGGGCTGCACCAATTGCAGCACTCATTCCCTGGCCCAGCGAACCGGAAGCGATCCTTACACCGGGCAAATGCTCATGTGTGGCGGGGTGACCCTGCAATCTTGTGTTTAATTTCCTGAAAGTGGATAGTTCTTTAATATCAAAATAACCTGAACGGGCCAAGGTTGAATAGAAAAGAGGAGAGATATGTCCATTCGATAGGAAAAATACGTCTTCGTTAATGGCGTCCATAGTAAAGGACGGGTTATGCTTCATTACTTTAAAGTACAGGGCGGTTAAAAAATCTGTACACCCTAATGACCCACCCGGGTGGCCACTGCTTGAACCATGGACCATTCTTACAATATCCCTGCGGATTTGCGTAGCAATTGCACTTAATTCTGCCATAAAGACTATCAATTTTTAAACTTTTCCCATCTCTTCAGTTCAAAGACCCCACCGGCGCTGCAAAAGTGCAATCTTTTTTGATACAAACTCCAACCATATCATCATTCTGGCCACAAAAAATCAAATCCTACGGGTTTCATTAAAAAATAATACGTAAATGCACTAAAAACATGAAACACAATAGGAAAAACAAACCTGAACACATATTTTTGCCCACGAAAACCTTACCTGCATGCTTGATGTGCTTTTGACAGCTTCAGTTTCTTTCATTATTTCTTTTCTGGCTATCCCTGTAGTATTACAAATAGCAGAGCAAAAGAAATTGTATGATATACCCGATGAAAGAAAGGTCCACACCCGTCCTGTTTCCTCCCTCGGAGGAGTGGGGATTTTTGGCGGCTTCTTACTGGCAGCCTTATTATCTATCCAGGGTAACCAGAATCCCGAGTTTCAATATTTTTTTGCAGCTGCCTTAGTGATTTTTTTCCTGGGTCTTAAAGACGACCTGATGGTACTTTCTGCCAGCAAAAAATTTGTAGGACAGGTAATAGCCGCATCTATCCTCATTCATCTTGGTGGCATCCGGCTGGATAGCATGCATGGATTGTTTGGATTTCAGCAGGTCCCCGAAGGTTTTGGTCTTGCATTATCTTACCTGACCATCATTGTGATCATCAATTCTTTTAACCTGATTGATGGTATTGACGGACTGGCTTCCAGTCTTGGTATCATCACCATGCTCATATTTGGTACTTATTTCTTTGCGGTTGATCAGCAGGCCTATGCTTTATTGGCTTTTTCAATGGCCGGCAGCCTGGTAGCCTTCCTGATATTTAATCATCACCCTGCCAAAATATTCATGGGCGATTCCGGCTCACTTATGATAGGGCTGGTGAATTCAATACTGGTCATTAAATTTATTGCAGTGGCAGATTCTCCTGCAGTGTTGATACCGGTTGATTCTGCCGTAGCTGTTGGCGTTTCTATCCTGATCGTCCCTTTGCTGGATACACTCAGGGTATTTGCTATTCGTATCGTCAATGGCCGGTCACCATTTACGCCTGACCGGAATCATATTCATCATTTATTGTTAGACAGGGGACTTGGTCATGCTGCCGTAACCTTCACCTGTGTAGGTATTAACCTGTTCTTTGTGGTGTTTGCTTACCTGGGCAGGTCAATGGGCCCCACTTACCTGGTGTTGGTAATGCTGGTTTTATCCTACTCCGGTCTCGGCCTTTTATATTATCGCAGAAAACCACGCCGCAGAATGGTTATTGCCAAACGGATGAACGGAACCACGGAATTGAAAACAACTTCAAAAATAGTAACACTTACCCACGAAGCGTCGGTTGCTGATAAGAACTAGTTTTTATAAATAATTCTTTGCCGGAAGAAATACCACGATGATTCTTCCGGCATTTTTTTTTGATACCCGTCTTTTATTAGCTTTGCGTCCCGCCCCGGTTATAAGCGGGTTTTAAAACATACATATTATGGCAGAAGATATTCCTTCGATCATCACAACCGCAGATGATCATATGAACAAAGCGATCAGTCATTTGGAAGCGGAACTGATCAAGATCAGGGCTGGCAAAGCCAATCCGCAGATGCTGGATGGCCTGGTGGTGGACTATTACGGGTCACCTATGCCTATTAACCAGGTAGCCAATATCAGTGTTATGGATGCAAGGACACTCAGTATCCAGCCCTGGGAAAAAAATATGCTGCAGCCTATTGAAAGATCCATTATTGCTGCCAACATTGGTGTAACACCGCAGAATGATGGAGCCCTTATCCGCCTTTTTTTGCCTCCTTTAACGGAGGAACGAAGAAAGGAGCTGGTAAAAAGATGCCAGGGAGAAGGTGAACAGTCTAAAATTGCGATCAGGAATATCCGCCGGGATGCTATCGAGAACATAAAAAAATTACAGAAAAACGGGTTGAGTGAAGACGCAGCAAAAGATGCAGAAGCAGAAGTGCAGCAGTTAACAGATAAATTTATTTCCCTGGTGGAAAAGCACCTGGCATCTAAGGAAAAAGAAATAATGGCTGTGTAAGAAGATTATTCAGAAAAAGTATTACCAGGCGTGGCAATAGCTGCGCCTGTTTTTTTATCTGGCCTGTTGGCAAGATAAACACCCAGCAGGATGATACCCAGGCAGATCACCTGCAACCAGGAAATATGTTCATGATCGATAAAGCCCCATAATAAAGCAATGAAAGGTATGCCATAAGTAACCAGTGAGGCAAATAAACCGCCTGCCCGTTGTACCAATATATAAAACAACACTGTGGCAATGGCGCTGCCCACAATACCCAGGCCCGCAGAGGCCAATACCGCTTGCTGAATCGGGGCGGAACTAAAATCAAGCTGCCAGAAACCCTGCTGCCAGAGTACAAGAGCCGTTGGGATAACCATAAAGGCAAGGGATACAGTGGCAACATGGATCGGGTTCAATCCTTTTAGCCGGTGACTGACCATATTCACATTGATACCATATAAAAAGGTAGCCAGCAGGATCAGTAGCGTGTAATTAAGATTGGTGAAGCTGATGGTTTTCTGTCCCATTAATGCCGGGGCAAGCGTCAGTAGCACCAATCCAAAGAACCCGGTGAGTACACCAATGATCTTCTGTGTTTTGATGGTATCCTTAAAAAATAAAATGCCAATAACGACTACACAGATCGGGGTTAGTGAATTGAGAATACCTCCCAGTGAACCATCAATTTTGGTCATGGCAATAGCAAATAAAAAGGCAGGCAATAAATTACCGAAGACGGCACTGAGTATAACTGTTCCCATCTTTTTTTTGGGGAGCTTCGAAAAATAAAAAAAAGCAAAAGGAACAAACACAATGCCGGCAGAAAAAATACGTAAGGCAGCGATCTGCGGACCATTCAGGGACAGGCTGCTGTCTTTCATCAGCTTGAAAGAACTACCCCAGATGATACAGAGAATAATAAAAATTGTCCAGCAGATGAATTTATTGCTCATAAAGAAGGCGTAAAGGTCATGAAATGACCGGACACAACAGCAATTTTTTTATATTGCAGAACTATCAAATTAGTAAACCAATGAGCAGTATTGAACTGAAGAAAATATCCACCCGGGCTCCGAAAGAATGGGATAAAGAAGAAACAAAAAAGAAGACTGCCAAAATACTGGAAGAGTTGGATGAATTGCAAAACCTGTTATTTGCTGAAAGCAAACATTCAGTACTGGTGGTGATACAGGGAATGGATGGCAGCGGAAAAGATGGATTGATCAGGAATGTGTTGGGAAATATGAACCCGCAGGGAGTAATGGTGAAATCCTATAAAGCTCCGACTGCGGAAGAATTATCCCATGATTTTCTCTGGCGCATTCACCAGCATGTACCGGCTAAAGGAATGATTCAGGTGTTTAACCGGTCGCACTATGAAGACATCCTGGTAACACGGGTACATAAATGGTGTGATGATACTACTGCCAAAAAAAGGATGAAGGCCATCAATGATTTTGAAGAACTCATACAGGAGCATAATCATACGCATATCCTGAAATTTTACCTGCATATTTCACCTGAAGAACAACAGGAACGACTTCATGAGCGGCTCAAAGACCCGGCTAAAATGTGGAAGTATAACGAGAAAGACTTTGAAGAGGCAAAACTCTGGGATATTTATATGCAGATGTATGAAGAGTGCTTTGAAAATTGTAATAAAGTTCCCTGGACCATTGTACCAGCTGACCAGAATTGGTATAAGGAATATATTGTTGCGGCACAATTGCACGATGTTCTTAAACACTTAGAGATGCAATACCCCGGTTTGAAAAAATAAATACTCCATATTACCATTTTCTACTATATTTATATCATAAGTTCGCTTCAGATGAAATACCATGTTGC
The DNA here is from genome assembly GCA_016786805.1 of Chitinophagaceae bacterium. Taxonomy (GTDB): domain Bacteria; phylum Bacteroidota; class Bacteroidia; order Chitinophagales; family Chitinophagaceae; genus CADEDV01. The sequence continues at coordinate 13,127 of JAEUVP010000500.1, forward strand.
TGAATTGCTGATTTATTATTAAACACAAAAACCAAATTGTATGGGAATGCTTAAGGAATTCAAGGACTTTGCCATGAAGGGCAACATTGTTGATCTGGCCGTGGCCGTTATTATCGGAGGTGCTTTTGGAAAAATCGTTACTGCATTAACCGATAGTATTATTATGCCTGTTATCGCCCTGTTGATGGGAAAAGGAGGCATGTCTGATGTTACCTTCTCTATCGGGAGTACTATCTTCCCTGTTGGTATTTTCCTCCAGGCTGTCATTGATTTCATTTTGATCGCTATTGTTCTTTTCCTGATGATCAAAGCAATGAATTCGATGAAGAAAAAAGAAGAAGCTGCCGCTCCTGCCGCTCCGCCCGAAGACATTGTTCTTTTGCGTGAGATAAGGGATGCTTTGAAAAAATAACGTGGAAAAAGCAGGGCCTGCCCGAAGCCTTTTTCCCTTACTTTTGAGTCCCGTTCCGGCGTTCAAACCGGTACGGGACTTTCTTTTACCAGTAAACTTTGAGTGAGCAGTGAATAATACCTCGTACCAGATCAAATTACCCCAGTTTGAAGGCCCTTTTGACCTCTTACTCTTCTTTATTGAAAGAGATGAGCTGGATATCTATAATATTCCGATCACCAATATCACGAACGATTTCCTGGATTATATACACCAGCAGGAATCATTGAATATTGAGATGTCCAGCGAGTTCATTCTGTTCATCTCCACCCTGATGCGCATCAAAGCTAAAATGCTGCTGCCCCGTAAAGAACTGGATGCACAGGGTAACGAGATCGATCCAAGGGAAGAACTGGTCAATAAGATACTTGAATACAAACGGTTCAAAGAAGCATCTGCACAGATGGCGGAAATGGAAGCCCTGCGTATGCTGATGGTAAAAAGAGGTAACATTCAAAAGGAACTATCCCTGATCGGGGAAGAAGCTGGGGATGGAACAGAGATACAAAATATCACCCTGTTCAAACTGATGAAGGCTTTTGAAAGGGCCATGCAGAAATACAGTGACCGGGTGAATAAGCCAGTGCATACGGTGGTACAGTATCATTATACTATGGAGACCAGCCGCCAGAGTATGCTGTCACTTGCACAGGAACAAAAAACGGTGTCTTTCGAGAAGATATTTGAAAAAGCAGATAACCGTGTACATGCTATTTTCCTTTTCCTGTCTTTACTGGAACTGGTGCAGCAGAAATTCCTGAAGATCATGATTGGCGAGGGAATGAATAATTTCATCATTGAATACAATGAGCCGGAGAACAGGCTGGCCGAATTAGAAGAAGAAAACCAACCTCAATAAATACAACTAAAATACTTTAATTATGAAACGTTACGCTACAGCAAACTGGAAAGGCACCGGTAAAGAAGGTACAGGTACTAATACTACGCAGTCAGGAGTATTAACGGATACACAGTATTCGTATAAAAGCCGTTTTGAAGAAGGCATTGGTACCAACCCGGAAGAGCTGATTGCCGCTGCACATGCAGGCTGTTTTACCATGAAACTGAGTTTTGTATTGAATGCCGCAGGCTTTACTGCTGATAATATTGATACAAAATGTACGATCACCCTGGATAGCGGTGCTATCACCGAAAGCCACCTGGAAGTAACAGCAACTGTTCCCGGCATTGATGCCGCAAAATTTGCAGAATGTGCTGCGGATGCAAAAGCCAACTGCCCGATCAGCAAATTGCTGAATACAAATATTACCATGGAAGCCGGCCTGGCATAAACTACTTTCTTAAATAGCAAAAGCCATCCCGCTAATGTGGGGTGGCTTTTTTGCTTTCATGGCTTTACTCAAATATCCAGAGCAGGATAGGTTTTTTGGAAGCGTTGATGATAGGTTTTAATTGCAATAAATACCCAGGCGCCACAGTTGGGCAGCCATCACTCTGGCATATTTCCTCATTAGTTTCCGTTTCCGGAACACAGTCATGCCCATGCAGCACTACATATCGCTCAAAAGCTTTATTATTTGTTTTATCCAGTCCGTACAATTTAAAGGCAAGACCAAAGCGGCCATTGTAAGAATACCCGATCTTATATTTCCCTACTGATGTACAACCGCAACCAACAGTGTTGCCGTACTTTCTTCCTTCCAGCCAGTTCTCATTACAGCGGCCATGCGTAACCAACCCGCTGTTTTGCAGAGTATCCTTTTTCAGGTTGTAAACAAAAAAGCGATTTTGGGAAGAAGGAAGGCTCATGTCCACCAGGAAGCATATCTGCCTGTTGTAATTATTCTGTTCGGTAAATGATTTTGCAAGAGTGGCTTTGGCCCTTAATTTTTCAAGAGTGCTTTTACTGATCCCTCTTCCCTTATCAACAACAACAGGGTGTTTGGCTGCTATTCTTTTCAATGTGCCTGAACCGGATAGCCAGGCATAGGCTATTAACCCAAGCGAGAGAATAATAGTGGCAGTGATGAGTAATTTCTTCATACCGTTTGCAGTTGGTAAGACACCTAACGGTAAAGATTCCATATTCGATCTAAAGAAAAACTTAAAATCGGTAAGGAGTTTAAGTTTTTCTCAGACTATTTATTGGAGAACAGATTGGCTAATATTGACATTTACTTTCATCATATCCCTGACAGCATCGGCAATAGCCGGAGCATCATAGCCACATTCGCGGTGTAGTTCTTTAGGGGTGCCGTGCTCCACCAATCTGTCCGGAATACCCAGAATTTTTACATCATTCTTATAGCCATGTTTGGCCATAAATTCCAGGATCGCACTGCCGAAACCACCTTCTACCGTTCCGTCTTCTACAGTAATCAGTTTTGGATATTGCCGGCAGGCTTCATGCAATAACACTTCATCAAGCGGCTTTACAAAACGCATATCATAATGACCGGGGTTCAATCCGTCATTCCTTAATTCACGAATAGCTGCCGCAGCAAAATTACCGGGATGACCTATGGACAGGATGGCGATATCTTTTCCTTCCTTTAATTTTCTTCCGGTACCGATAGAGATCTCTTTCATCTCCGTTTTCCATTCCGGCATCACACCTTCACCTCTCGGGTAACGGATCACAAAAGGAAGTTTGGTGGAATCTAATTGTGCGGTGAACATCAGGTTGCGTAATTCGCTTTCATTCATTGGTGCGCTGATGATCATATTGGGAATACAACGGAAATAAGCAATATCATAACAACCGTGATGGGTAGGTCCGTCATCACCAACCAGGCCGGCACGGTCCAGGCAAAATATCACCGGCAGTTTTTGTATGGCTGCATCATGCACCACCTGGTCATACGCTCTTTGCATGAAGGAAGAATAAATGTTACAGAATACTTTCATCCCCTGTGTGGCCATACCGGCACTAACGGTTACCGCATGTTGTTCGGCAATACCCACATCAAAAGCCCGGTGCGGCATTTTCTCCATCATGAATTTTAAGGAAGAACCTGAAGGCATGGCAGGAGTGATACCAAATACCTTGTCATTTTGCTCGGCCAGCTCGATCATTGTATAGCCGAACACATCCTGGTATTTCGGAGGTTGAGGCAGGTCGTATTGTTTCTTCTGAATTTCGCCAGTCACTTTATCAAACAAACCGGGAGCATGCCACTTGGTCTGATCTTTTTCAGCCAGTGCATACCCTTTGCCTTTGGTAGTAATGATATGCAGGATCTTGGGACCGGGAATTTCACGAAGATCTTTTAGCGTATCAACCAATTTTGCCACATTATGCCCATCAATCGGGCCAAAATAACGAAGTTTTAATGCTTCAAAGAGGTTGGCACTGCTGCTCACCATGCCCTTCATCCCTTCGGCCAGTTTATGAGCCATGGCCCGGCTGAAATGTTTACCGACAGGTAATTTGCCCATTAGCTTCCAGACATCATCTTTTACTTTATTGTAGGTAGGCGATGTAGTGATATCTGTTAAGTATTCTTTGAGTGCTCCCACATTCGGGTCTATGCCCATGCAATTATCATTCAAAATGATCAGCATATCGGAATCTGCCACGCCGGCATGGTTCATTCCCTCAAAAGCCAGACCTGCTGTCATGGCCCCATCGCCGATAACGGCTACAACTTTCCTGTCTTTCTCACCTTTGTATTTGGCAGCCATCGCCATTCCCAATGCGGCAGAAATGGAAGTGGAAGAGTGGCCCACACCAAATGTATCATATTCACTTTCGCTTCTTTTGGGGAAGCCACTGATACCATTGTATTTTCTGTTGGTAGGAAAATTATCCCGGCGGCCGGTCAGGATCTTGTGTCCGTAAGCCTGGTGGCCCACATCCCAGACCAACTGGTCATAAGGGGTATTGTAAACGTAATGCAGGGCGGTGGTGAGTTCTACCACTCCCAGGCTGGCGCCGAAATGCCCGCCATGAACACTGACAACGTCAATGATGTATTGCCTTAATTCATCACAAACCTGGTGAAGTTTTTCACGGGGAAGTTTCTTCAGGTCGGCTGGTGAATCAATGGTTTTTAGCAAAGGACCGGGTGTAATTTCCATGCATCATTTTTAACGTTGTAAAAGTAGTATTTTCGGCTGAGCCTTTTAGTAAAGAATGTCTAACAATTTAAATGGCAGGAGGTTGAGTTCAGTCAATGTTTTTGGCAACAAACCGGTGACTTCAGCCTCCCATTTGTAAAACCAATTCCCCACTGGTATATTTAGGGGGTAGCCGGGGTGGCCGGAATGGTTAGATTTGCTGCTATGAGATACGGAAATGGACGATATTGGTTGTTCCAGGCAATAGGTTGGGGAAGTTTTGCCCTGATCTATATCTTTTTCGCTTTTTCGTTTGACCAGCTGAAGACCACTTTTTTTCTTCGGCTTGGCGTCTTTTTGGCGCTTGGCGTATTTTGTTCTCACCTCATGCGGGTCGTTATCATTCGCCTGGGCTTACTGCAAAAAAATCTGAACACCCAGATATTTCAATTTTTCATCATCACTTTTGCACTGGCTTTCTTTGTTTCTTTTCTGTATGTGGAAACGCTGGTGCTGACGGGTTTATTAAAAAATAACGATACAGAACTTCTCAACAGGAAGGGTTATAGTTATTGGTTTAATATCTGGCTGCTGGTGCTGAACAATGCTTTTTTATATTTCCTCTTGTTCTTTATCTGGAACCTGATCTATTTTGTCTATCACTATGTCGAAAAGAGCAGGAGACAACAATTAGATACGTTGAAACTGGAAGCACTGGTCAGGGACCTTGAATTAAAAACGATCAAAGCACATATCAACCCGCATTTTATTTTTAATTCTTTGAACAGTATCCGGGCATTAGTGGATGAAAATCCACAAAGAGCCAGGGCGGCTGTTACGGAACTGAGCAATATTCTTCGCAGCAGTATGCAGACAGATAAAGTGGAAAGAGTGCCTTTTGAACGGGAATTGAATATTGTAAAGGATTACCTGGCGTTAGAGAATATGCGTTTTGAAGATAGACTACGGGTAGAGTATGAAATTGATGAGGATACCCTGGATCAGCCGGTGCCGCCGATGATGCTGCAAACACTCGTGGAGAATGCTATCAAGCATGGTATCAGCAAACAGATCGGGGGCGGTGTTGTCCGTATTATTTCTGATTTTAAAGGCACCTACCATGAACTGGCTGTTCAAAATACCGGTTATCTGAATGGGTATTCCTCCAGCAACGAAGGGTTTGGAATTTCAAGTACCACCAACCGCCTGAATCTTTTATACGGAGATAAAGCTAAATTTGAGATTAAACAGCTTTCACCGTCACTGGTGGAAGCCAGGGTAATGATACCTTTTGATGCCAATTAAAACAAGTCACATGAGAGCAATTATTATCGATGATGAACGACTGGCCCGGGCCGAACTTAAAAAGCTGTTACAGGATTTCCCGGAAGTAGAGGTAATTGATGAAGCAGCGAATGCCGAGGAAGGGATCAGCAAAATCGAAAGCCAGCGGCCGGATCTTATTTTTTTGGACATCCAGATGCCGGGGAAAACAGGATTTGATATGTTGTCTGACCTGGAACGTTCACCACAGGTGATCTTTACGACCGCCTATGATGAATTTGCTTTAAAAGCATTTGAAGTAAATGCACTGGATTACCTGCTGAAACCAGTAGAACCCAAACGGTTGGCTGATGCGATCCAGAAATTACACCTCGCCGAGAATAAGGAGGCGAGACCACTGACAGAAAACATCAACAACAGCATCCTGGGAGAACATGACCAGGTATTTGTAAAAGATGGTGAACGATGCTGGTTTGTAAAACTGAACGAGATACGCTTATTTGAAAGCGTAGGCAACTATGCAAAAGTATTTTTTGGCCCGAATAAACCCTTGATACTAAAATCGCTGAATGCACTGGAAGAAAGACTTGATGAGAAGTTCTTTTTCCGGGCCAACCGAAAACATATTGTGAACCTGCGGATGATCGAAAAAATTGAACCATATTTCAATGGTGGTTTATTACTGGAGTTAAAAGGTGGCGAGAAAATAGAAGTGAGCCGCAGGCAGACCGTGAAGTTCAAAGAAATGATGAGTTTATAAGATTGATTGAATAAAAGCAGAAACGAAAACAATGAAGAAATACATGTTACTGGGGTTGTTGATAACAACAACCTCTTTTTTATGGGCGCAAAAGATCGAAGATATTATCACGACAAAAGAGGCCAATCGTATTGAACGGTTCTTAGCTTCGGATGAGATGCGGGGCCGCCGCACTTTCTCACCGGAGATTGATAAAGCAGCGGATTTTATTGCTGCTGAATTTAAACAGGCAGGTTTAAAGCCGGTTACGGGGAATGCGGACTTTAAACAGGCTTTTGCCATGGTGCGGCCTAAGTTTATCAGTGCCACGGCAAAGCTGGATGATGTGGTGATCGAGCAGAAGAATATCATTGTCGTTACCTGCACACCAGAATTAAAAATTGATCAATCATCCGGCTATGAAACAGTCTTCATAAAAGCAGGTGGTAACCTTCGCCGGGAAGCCGGTGCATTCGTCAATGCCAATAAAAACCTGTTAGTGTTGGTGGATGAAAGCTTCGCAGCGGATTTTCCGAGATTAGCCGCCTTTAAGCGTTCTATTTTCAAAACGGATAAATCGCTTGTATTCATCCTTAGCAATAGTTCTCCCCAAAATTACTTCATTGAGGCAAAGCATGAAATAACAGAACAGCAACTGGCCAACGTAGTAGGTATTCTCCCGGGAAAAAGTAAGAAGGATGAGTTCGTGGTATTCTCCGGGCATTACGATCATATTGGTGTAGGCAAGCCTGTTGATGGTGATTCTATTTTCAATGGCGCCAATGATGATGCTGCCGGAACTACTGCAGTTATTTTACTGGCAAAATATTTTAAAGAGTTAGGTAATAATGAAAGGACCATCGTGTTCGCTGCATTTACCGCAGAGGAAGTGGGTGGTTATGGTTCACAATATTTTTCCCGCCAGTTCGATCCCGCCAAAGTGATGGCCATGTTCAACATTGAAATGATCGGTACAGAAAGTAAATGGGGGAAGAATTCTGCCTATATCACCGGCTATGAAAAAACAGATATGGGATTGATCCTGGAGAAGAACCTGGTGGGTACCGGGTTTACTTTCTATCCTGATCCGTACCCCACACAGCAATTATTCTATCGTTCCGATAATGCCACGCTGGCAAGACTGGGTGTTCCGGCGCATACTATTTCCACCTCTAAAATGGATAATGAGCCGAATTACCATAAAGTATCCGATCATGTGGAAACCCTGGATATGGAGAATATGGCCATGATCATCCGCTCCATTGCACTGAGTGCAAATGGAATTATTGCCGGTAAAGAAACTCCTTCAAGAGTGAAAGTGGAAGACTTAAGATAAACTGTCAGGGATAGTTGGCGTAATCGCTGTACTCTTTAAGCAGGGTCTGTATCTTCTTCAGCCATTCCGCTTGCTTTTCTTTATTGATGCTGTGATTGGTTTCTTTGTCGTACAGGTTCTGTGTGGACTCTCTTTCTTCCATGATCGCATCGTAGATCTTTTTCAGGTCTTTCTGAAAGGATCTTTTATTGAACGTATAGTTGCTCATTTCTTTATGCAGCTTACGGGCAAATAGTTCTGCAATATCAAAATGCCCCTGTTCGTGACTTAATATATAATCTGTTTTATGTAATCCCCAGGATCGGTCTTTTGAAAAACGGCAATGAATGAAGTAGCTGAAATTATCATTACTGATCTTGTATTCGATGCCCACATAAGTGGTGGTGGTGGCTGCCGCATCTGAAGCCGGATTGGGTTTGGCTTTATAATCAGACCATGTAAGTCTCCGGGAAGCATTCCATTCAAGCGTTTCTTCATTACTGTCCTGGGCAACAACTGCCGGAGATGAAAACAATAACGCAATTACAGGGAAGTATTTAATAAGTGCTGTTTGCATAATTTATGAACGTAAGGTCGCTATAAAAATTTTATGCATCCTCCCGGTCCCCGTTAAAGAAAATAAAAACCCCGGCAACATTTCAGACTGCCGGGGCCAACGAGAACAACCGTCCAGGTTGTGTCTTAAATCCGGGGTGCTGCAGCTAAAATTTCAGCAGATACACCGGACGCATATTTTTCAAAATTCTTAATGAACAAACCTGCAAGGTATTTCGCTTTCTCATCATAGGCGGTTTTATCAGCCCAGGTATTGCGGGGATTCAATACTTCTGCCGGAACATCCGGGCAGGAAATGGGCATGGCAACTCCAAAAACAGGATGTGTTTCAAACAGCGCATTCTCCAGCTTTCCTTCTAATGCTGCAGTGATCATGGCTCTTGTGTATTTCAGTTTCATCCGGTTCCCGATACCATAAGGTCCGCC
>JAEUVP010000501.1 GCA_016786805.1 Chitinophagaceae bacterium
GCTTTTTTTATACTTATCAACATACTGGCAGATATTTTATACGGAATCATTGATCCGAGAGTCAGAATTCAGTAACTTACTGAAACGAGAACGGATTTACTACCACCCGGCTATTTCCTTACAATCGCTGAACGAAACCACCTTGTATTATTGCCTGATAAGATACGGCTTTCATAGTGCTGGCATATTGGTTTCAGATTATTCATCCTAAAAAGATTGTTATGGAAAAAGTAACTGCCATATTAAACCGGAAAGGCCCCGGTTACAGGTTTATCTCTTCCAACAGTTCTGTAGATGAAGCATTGTGCAGGATGAGTTGTGAAAATGCAGATTACCTGCTTGTGTTCGACAACGATCAACAATTCGTCGGGGTTATTACAGAGCATGATATTTTACAAAAAGCAATGCTCGGTGAATTTTATCCGGCCAGCATCAGCGTGGAAAAGCTGGTAAATAAACGCCTCCCCACAGCAACTACTGATGATACGGTTGACCAATGCATGCAACGTATGCTGCAGTATCATGTGCGGCTGTTACCCGTCTTTGATGGATTTGTTTTTAAAGGCCTGGTATCATCAGACGATATACTGGATGAACTGGCCCTGCATAAAGAGATCGTCTTTGATGAAGATAAGGTCAACCGGGTTTATTGAATCAGGACTTCTTTGATCACTCTTTGTCCTAATGCCTCGTTTACCCGCTGCATGATCTTTTCTTTCTGGTATTTGAGCTCCTGTTTCAACGGCGCCACGGAAGTAGTGATGATCAGCTTGTCACCGATGATCTGTAATTTATCGGTATAACGGGCCACGGTCTTTCCCATGATCTGTTCCCATACATCTTCTATCTGCATAGCCTGGATAGAACCTTTGATCCGGCTCTTTTCCAGGAACTGCTGTATCGCATCACTGATAGAATATTCACCCATACCCCGCAAAGATAGTTTATAGTTTTATGACCTGGTAGTTAACCGAAAGAGCTTCCAAATGATCTGTCAGCCGTTCCTCATTGGTATCCGTAATAAAAACCTGCCCTTCGTTTTCCATACAAACCTTCCGCAGCAGGTTGCTGATCCGTTCTTCATCCAGTTTCTCAAATACATCATCCAGCAGCAGGAGCGGGGCAAAATGTTTTTCTTTGCGGATCACTTCCATTTCAGCCAGCTTCAGGGCAAACAATAAACTTTTCCGCTGGCCCTGCGAAGCAATATTTTTAAACAACTGCTTACCGAAATTTATTTCCAGGTCGTCCTTATGCACACCGACGGTTGACCGCTGTGCCAAACAGTCTTTCTGCCGGGAAGCCTTTAGCAATTCCGCAAACGAAGCATGTAACAGATCGCTTTCATAGAAAAGACTGATATCCTCCGGTTGCTGAGCTATTTCCTGGTACAGGTGTTTGGCAATAGGTAAAAAAGAAACGAGGAACTCTTTTCGCTTATTGAAAATCACCCCGCCGGGTTTCACCAATTGTTCATCCAGCACATCCAATAACGACAGGTCTTTAGTACCTGTTTCGGCAAATAATTTCAGCAGGGAGTTACGTTGCTCGGTTACTTTTTTATAAACGATCAATTGCTGCAAATAATCCGGGTCCAGCTGTGAAAGCAGGGAATCCAAAAAAGTTCTTCGTTCTTTACTGTCGCCGGTGATCAGTTCTGCATCATCCGGGGCAATGATAACACAAGGGTAGCGACCGATATGCTGCGAAAATTTTTCATAGGCCTGGTCGTTAATGGAAAGCTCTTTGCGACCTGTTTCCCGCAACACACACACGGCTTTTTCGGGCTTATCCTGCAATATAAAATTCCCTTCCAGCCGGAAACCGTTCTTGCCCTGTTGCACATTATTGGCATCCAGCCGGGTAAAATAGCTTTTGGTAAAACAGAGATAGTGGATGGCATCCAGCAGGTTGGTCTTGCCCACGCCGTTCTTGCCACAAATACCCACGACCCTTTCCGTAAAGGAAAAAGAACGGGCACTGTAATTCTTGAATTGTAAAATGGATATGGAACTGACTTGTAGCATTCAAGACTGCAAGATAAAGGGAAGGCGCCAAGAACAAGGCCTTAAAAAGCCAGGAACGGACAGGATGGTCAAAGGAGACCCCGGCTCTGCCCACGACAGTCTTATCACAGCCAAAGATTGGGTTCAGAAGCCGGTAAAACACTAAAAATCAAAACGCTGAATTTCCTATTTTACCCTTATTTTTGCGTCCCGTAAATCGGTTTACAAAAACATCAAATCAAGCGCCGGTGGCTACCCAATTTTCTAAAGAAACATACCTGTACTGGTACGAACTGATGCAACTTATCCGTCAATTTGAACTGATGGCGGAAGAGAAGTATAAAATGGAAGGCAAGATCCGTGGTTTTTTCCATGCCTATGTAGGGCAGGAAGCTATTGCTGCTGGTTGTATGACGGCCACCCGTCCCGAAGACATGATGATCACCGCTTATCGTGATCATGGTTTGGCCATTGCGAAAGGTGTTTCCGTTAACAGTTGCATGGCTGAATTGTATGGCAAGGCAACGGGTTGCGCCAAAGGAAAAGGTGGCAGTATGCACTTCTTTGGTAAAGAGGTTGGTTTCTTTGGCGGACATGGAATCGTAGGAGCACAGATAGGAACAGGAACAGGATTAGCTTTTGCAGAGAATTACCGGGGTTCTGATAATGTGGTGCTTTGCTATTTTGGAGACGGTGCTGCCCGCCAGGGTATGTTGCACGAAAGTTTCAACCTTGCGATGCATTGGAAATTACCGGTGATCTATATCTGCGAGAATAACAACTATGCGATGGGTACTTCAGTAGAACGTACTTCCAACGT